>JAZLEX010000041.1:0-26531 GCA_045615485.1 Prevotella sp. | reverse complement strand
GTCTCGACGATGCATGAATCAGCACCCGTCCACGATACTTCGTGTCACGATTCTGAACATCCAGGTCTCTGATACCCGCTGCCGTAAGGCTCGCCAAAGGCTGTCTGATGGAGATTGCTCGCATGATGATTATCAAATACTTATATCCGACCAGTTTCTTCAAAGAAGAAATATCGGCTGCAAAGATAAGCAATTTCGTCGGAATTGCCAAATCTTTACGACCGATATTCTATTGTTTTAACGTTTGTTTTCGTCTTTGTTACTTAGTTTTCGTCTTCGTCACTCCGGTACGTCCACTCCTTCGGGCTTCTGACTTCCACCGTTACCGCTTCGCCATAGTCGAGGGCTTCGGCGATGAGGTGGTAGAGGAGGTTGAAGGTAGGTAGCGAGCAATTGAGGTTGAAGGGTTCGGTGCGTGTGGCGCGACCTACTAGGATGTCGCCTCGTGACTGCTCTGCCGTCTTGCCGGTGCGCAGTACGATGCTCCGGAACTCAGGTACGCCAAGGAGCTGGGGCATCCGGCGCTTATAGGTCTTGCTGTCGCGTAGCTCAATGCGGTACGTGCCTTCGGGAATGGCTGTCTTGCCAGGGATGCGCTCGCCTCGGTGCTGACCGATGAGGGGCTTGTCCTCCCAAGTGATGGCACGAGGTTCGAGGGTGTTGCAGAGCGCCAGCCACGCCCCACCCAGTGTGTGAGGCTTCAGGACGGACGCATCGATGTACTGACTTTCGTACTCTCCGCTCAGGATCACTTGAAGGCATCCCAGCGTATAATCCTCTCTCAGGTAGGTCCGCTTAATCAGAATTCTCATTGTGCTGAACGTTTTCGTCTTCGTTTTCGTACGAAGTATCGGTACACTCTGTGTTATTAGTAACAGTTACTATGTTACCTCTGCCACTTTTCCGATACACACCCTTAGCCACTCGCTCCAGCTTACCATTCTTGCAGTATCGGCTCAGCAGCATCTTCACCTCGGGGCTCTGACCCTCACGCACACGCATGTCCTTGAACTGCTGCATGGTGAATACCTGTGGCATCTTGTCAAGCAGAGGTTCGGCTGTCTTGCGGGCATCCAGACGCTGAGCCAGCAGTTCGTTGGCGCTGGCGATGTCCTTCTGCACACGCAGGCCAAAGATGCGGCACATGGCGTAGTGAGCCGTCTCGCCCACCCATCGGCAGAAATCCACAATCTCCTTCGTCTCCTTGCCATAGAGGGCAATCAGCGGAATGGCGGCACGCAGCATGAACTCACCGCAGCGATGCGAGAGGTCGGCTTCTGCCTCGGTCAACAGACCATCGTTGTAGCGCACCTCCAGTGAGTCAAACCACTGTCCGATGGCACGGTTCATAAGGGGTGTTTCGAGCCACTGCGTCTCTTCGCCCAGCGCCAAGTCCTTCTGATAGAGTTCGATAAGCAGGGCATCGCGCTCTTTCTTCTCATCGTCCGTGAGGAAGTTCTGCCGTGGAGGACGGAACGTGCGCTTCGCCTTAGGCACCAGCACGGGGATGCAACGCTGCATCAAGCCGCCCTCGCAGTTGGCATCGCTGAACATACGCTCCAGCATCGCCTTCACCGTACCTGCCATCAGGAGCGAAATCGACATCTGTGTGTAGGTGTTGCACGTGGCATCGCTCATGTAGAACTGACGGTGCATGTCCATGTCCCACCCCTTGCGCAGCAGCACGCTGATGTCCGAATAGGCGGCACGCGAGGCACTTGACAAACCATCCACCTCCGAGAACTGACCGAGCAGCATGCCGTTCTTGCCGAGGTTCGTCTGCAGCTCCAGGATACTCGACTTCGAGGTCGTCTCAAACAGGCGCAACCGTGGGTGATACTTCGGCGGACGCTCCTTGGCATTCGCCTTCTTGTCGCGCAGTTCGGCATTCTCCTTCACCTTCTGCCACTCGCGTTCATCGTTGTCCTGCAGCGTGTATTGCACCATCTCCTGATAGAGCGAAGTACAGTTGCCCTTACCCTGACCGCTACCACCTATTACCGATACATACTGCTGAGGGCCAATCACTTTGCCATTCAGATAGGTGGCACGGAAATGACTCGCGTGAGCCGACAGCACAGGCAGAGACGAGAGCAGGAGCATCTCGCGGAAACGCGGATCGTAGTTGCTCACCAGCAGCTCCATCAGGCGTGGAATCTTCTTGGGCAATGTGGGTGGTGTCCATGATTCCTGCAGCTTCTTCTCGTCTTCGTCAGGGTTATCGTCATCGTCATCGTTATCGTTGGAATGGCTTGCCATCCTTTGCGCCTTCGCATTGATCTCCCTCAGCGTAGTGCTCATGAAGCCCTTGTCGGCCGTATAGTTCTCGTAGAAGTACTCGATGAGCTTCTGGCAATCCTCTGTCTGCGAATAGTTTGGCAAACGCGTTGCCACCACCGCCAGCAACTGCTCCTTCGACATCAGCTTGGGCAATCCCACACTCAGCACCGCCATCAGGTTCGAGTGCCAGTTGTGCTCGCCCCAGATGTCCATCTCCTCAGCCTTCAAGCCAGCATTCTGCACACAGAGGTCGAAAGCGAACAAAGAGACCCTCTCTGCCTCACAAGGAGGCATCTCCCCCTTAATGGGGAGAATTGGTTTGTTCTGCATCTGGCGAACATTCGCCACATCCTTTGTGGTAACTACTCCCTCGCCCTTTACGGGAGAGGGCTGGGGAGAGGGTCTAAACAACTCATCATCCAGATACACCAACTTATCTGCCGGCGTATAAAACACCCTCGTGATGTCCTTCGCGCCCTTGTCATACTCCACCCCAAGCACCTTCGATGCCCAACGCAGATTCTCCTCCTGCGTCATCTCGGGGTGACGGCGAAACACGATGTGGCCACATCCTGGCTTCGTAGCACTATTCTCGAACATCAGCAATCCCAGTTCCTCCTTCTTGCTCAGCACGAAATCAGTGTCAATAGGCTCGTCAATGTCCATGCCCACGGTATTTGATGGAGTGGTGCATCCTTTGAGAGGGCCACAACCCGGATGGCGGTTATCGTTATCGTTGGTTGTCGGCAAGCACGAATAGTTCATCTGCACCATATTCCGCTTCTCTGCCCTCCGGTTCTGTTCGCTGTCGCGCAGAGCCATGTACTCCTCGCGTGTCAGGACGGGACGCATCATCTTGCGCCCCTCCTGCATATAAATTACGTGTGCGCTCATATACAAATTATCTTTAGCATTCTCCCCAATTCCCTCCCTTTGAGGGAGGGAATTGGGGAGGGTCTTCCTTATCTTCTCAGCTGATACTCGCGGATGGCATCCACAGCCACAACTGCCTCTTCCAGAATTGTCTGACCGATGTTCACACCCTCGTTCTTATACACCTTCAGCGTCAGCTGAATAGCATCGTCCTTTGTCTCTGAGGCACGTCCATGTGCCAACTTCTTGATCAGCTTCGACTGCGGGCGCAACTGCGGCTTGGCCACAAAGTCGAACGTGCCGTCCGTCATCTGCTGTGCCGTACCCTGACGGCGGAAACCCTTCACTCTGCCCGGAACAGGAACGTCCGGAGCGAACGAAATAAGGTTGATATTCTCGCTGATAAAGGCAACACCCTCAATGGTCACATCCTTTATCTCCTTAGCATTGTTGATCGTCTTAATCTCTGCCATAGTTACTTGAATTGAATTTTTAGCGAGCGAAGAAGTGTCGTAAGTTTTAGTTTGCGCAAATTGTCCCGGGACATTTCTCACGCTACTGTCTTCAACTCAAGTTTTTTTGTCATGAATTATCACGAATGGTCATGAATTGAATCATAAATAATTAATGACATAATGAAAAATTCGTGGTAATTTGTGGTAATTCGTGCTGAAAATAAATTAATTGGCAAGGTCATACGCCTCTTCGATGAGAACCTTGTCCTCAATGATGCCACTCTCCATGTGAGCCATGCTTCGAACGATCTCCACAAGATCATCCCTGTCCTCCCAGCGGAGTGCATGACAGGCATTGATGCCAGTGGTCGAGCTCACGTAGTTGATGTAGCTCTGTGTGTTGTTTCCATCGCTCGAAGGTGCCCACTTGGCAATGATCTTGCCGATGGTGTCCTTGCCCTTGCCGATGTAGTTCTTCAGGAGAACGAATGCTGCGCGATAGCCATACACACGGCTCTTGAACTGCACAAAACTCTTATCCGTCTGCTTTTCGCGCATACCCACCCACTGGCTCTTGCCATGACGGATGTTGAGCGGGTTATTGTTTCTGATTCCTCGTGCTACCATAGTTTTACACAAGTTTAATGATACGAATCTCGTTACTGAATCGGCTGTTGCCGTCCTTGTCCTTGAACTCTCGGATGCACATCTGCGTCTGCACTCTGTGCTGGAGTGATGGGTCGGGATACACATCGCGGAAGCTGCGAGCCAAATCCCCTTGCATTTCTGCGTAGAAAGTATCGATGCCATCTGTCAATGTCCATCCCATTGACGCAAACACCAGCTGCTGACCGTTGCGGTCTTGGTAAGGTCGCTCCACCAGAGCGCCTTGCTGAATGATCTGTACTGACTTTTCCATTACTTGTTGAAGTTTAGATTAACGCTGAAGGTGAAGTTCACCTTCCAAACGTTGAAAGAAAAATAGATACTCATGTTTATGCTGCCATTTCGTTAAACAATTCGTGAATGAACTCCTTGCCTCGTTCCGTCCACACCAGATAGGTGTCCGTCCAAAGTACTTCGCCGAAGAGGTTCTCACCCTTCTTGGTGCGGTACGCCTCATAACCTTTCTTCAGGTACTCAGCGTAGAGCATCCAGCATCCCGAAGGCGAACGGTAGATGATGTGCATCTTATGAAGCCAGTGCTGCAACTGCTGAACCGTCATCGAGAGCGACTTGGCCACCTGCGTCATGGTGTAGCAGGTTGGTGACATCAGCACCTCCTCAGCATACTCAGCCTTTGGTGCCAGACGAGCAATCTCAATGTCCTGCTCAGCCAACTCTTGCTTCTGCAGCTCAACGGTCTTCATCAGGATCTTCACCGCCTTGGCCAGAATCGTCTTCTCATCGTCCTCACGGCTCACCGGAATGTAACCGCCCGTCTTCCGAATCTGAGGAAGGACAATGCTTGTCACCCAATGCTTGAACTCACGAGCCTTAGGGAGCTTCGAAGAGAGGATGAGGGAGTAAAGACCTGACTCGTTGATCAGGACGATTGACTGAACACCGCCAGGGGTCTGCATTTTGAAGACCCCTTTGTCTTCGTCGTCAACATGCTGTCTGATAGCATCCGCTGTTCTTGAGTAACCAAGCACCTCTGCTACGTCCTTGCCTACGAAACCGATTTGTCCGTCTGGCATCGTCATGGTTCGGATAGAACCGAACTGCTCATGGGTAAAAACTTGAATCATATTCATATTATAAATAATGTGTTTGCTGTCATGCGTCTTACTGCATGGTTCTTATGTTCGTTTGTGCTCCAGCAAACAAAGCACCCGCCAACCAGTTTTTATCTGATTGACGGGTGCAAAGTTACGGCTATAAGCTAGCGTATGGGGAAAACCTAAATTTAGCCTAAACTCAAATATTTTATATCTTTGTTGATTTTATTCTTTTTGCGCGTGTACATTATTATAATATTATGGAGAAATACTTATCTTGACCTCTCGTAACTTTTCTTTTCTTCCTCTTTGGCTGCTTTCAGTAAATCCTCTATGTGACGCACATAGCGACTGTTACTTCTGGCATTTGCAATCAATGGGCTTGGGTCTTTAATACCCAAATTGCCAAACGATTCTGACAAATGCTCCATGACCTGCTTCTGAGTTGCCTTTGATCCATCAGCACGCTCGAACGCTCCAAGTTTCTGCATTACTTGCATAATGACACAAACCTTCTCTTTCCAGCCATCAGCAAAGCGTAATGTATGGTTAGCCCCTTCTCCCTCTGCATTCAAGCCAAGAGTATTGGCAAGTTCTATTTGACTATCTTTCAATACATCTGCAATACGGATAAGTCCATGGTCATCGCTATTGAACTTCTCAATAGAATCAATTACGTACTGATAGGCAAAATACTTTTGAATGTCATCAGCATAGTTTTCATCAGTAATATAATATTTGCGAACTTCGAGAGTTTGTCCTTTTAGCAATCTAATTTGGTCATACGTCATATACAAAGAATTGAAGAAAGAATAACCTTCACTTTCCTCATCCAAAAATTCCTTTTCGAATGTTTTGTACCAATGATAGTTCAGATCGTCATCAAGGTAAGCATTGAGAGATGCCTTGGGATAATCATCACGATAAAGTTCAATTGCAGCCTTTATTCTTTCCTTGATCGGATAGCAATCGAGAGGTACAGCATCTTTGTGTAGCGAGTTGTATTCCGTTCCAAGATGAAAAAACAAATACCCAAACGACTCATCTTCTTTGACTATCTCAAACAACAAGCTACGTATCTGTGGCGCAATTTCCTCTTTCACTTCACCTTCATAGGTTAGGAGTTGTGGTTCCTCGTCCACATAGATGCTATTATTCTCGAACAATTCCTTGCGATACAAGTACTCCTGGCGATGAAGGTCTGCTGAAAGTTTATGGTCAAAGTATTCATCTGTTGCAGTCTTATCCTCACGCAAGGGAAGTAGGTCGTTTAGTATTTCCAAAAGAATACCAAAGTATTCTGATTCTCTATACCTTATGTGGAGAAGTTCCTTTGCTCTCATATTACTCGTTCCAGTTTATTGAATTTAAAAGTTGTGACCACTCTGCTAAACTCATCAGAGTTGTCTTTTCCGCATAATGTTTGTACAAAACATCATACTCGGCGAACGCCTTTCCACTTGTATGTGCTACTTTCAGTTCCTTTAGTACTGCTGGGTTCTTGATAGCGACAATCCTACCTTGATCATCAAGAATGTCTTCTACAGTCACAGAGGATAGTTCCTTGTATTCCTGTTCAGAAGAATAATCTTCTTCCCGAACCTCATACTCGTTGGCTGTTATGTGTGGGAAGTAATCCTCAATGTACATTAGGAACTCAGCAAGTAAGTACATGGGTATAGCCCAAACAAAATCTCCGTTTGTAAGATTACAACGTATCGGCACGCTTGATTCTTTTGCCTGACGCTGAGCGCTTAGTCGGCAATAGAATGAAAGATTCTTTTTTGTGTTAAGTCGGTCCTTTGTGCTAATCGGATCCCAGATTGTAAACACCTCGTTGACTAGGTCAAATCCCATTAAAAGGAATAGTCGTTTTGATGCTTTTACCTTGTCAAAACGCGGATGTTTAGGTAATTGTACTCTTGTGGATTCATTATCATTCTCGTAGCAAACATCGCCAATGGGTTTAAGGAAGACCGTAAAAACACGATCTTCCAACATTAAAAGCGTCGGATTATCTGTTCCCTCGATGCAGTATTTGCACGAAGACCGGCTTAGACCCTTTTCGAGCATTGCGATTATTTTCTTGCTACCAAGACGAGCCATTTAGAAGAGTGACTTGTATAGTGAACTACTATTTACTATCTCTGAATCAGAACTCAAACTATCAACACCTGTTAGGTTTGACGTAAAAGAAACATCAGTCACGCCAACTGGTACCAAGTTCGCATCTAAATGAGGAATTTTACATGCTTCGTAATAGTTCAAGGTATCACAAGCAGAAACATAGTCAAACGCCAATGAGAAGAAAGCGTGTGATTCTGCTCCTATGATGTGAGTAATCCCTTTTAGTAACTTCATTTTTGTTTGAGTTGAACTAATCCTTGCTTGTATCTTGTCGTAAAGATTCTTCACACTTAATCCTGTATCTGATAATGCAGAAGAACGTACAAAGATTGATGCTATAACGAGATTTGAATTCTTTGACGGATTCAGTTGACCTATAGAGAATGAATGTTTCCTCTCATCGCCAGAAGTACTCTTTACCTCGATTTTGTCCTTGCCCAAAGTAAAATCGAATTTGTCGTTTGCGTTTCTATGCCATGCATCTATTAGCATTTCGGGCATAGCACTTTGCTCAATCACAAGCAATTCTCCCCATAAGCCTTTTACGTTGTCCTCGTCATATTTATGGCTTGGTGAGAAAATACTGATGAGTGAATCGAACTCAACTGCCAAGTTACGACTAGTTGGTACAGGAGGTAGATTGTCGATGATTCGTAGTACTATGGTGATAAAGTATAACTGTAGGGAATCCCCTGTACGTCTTAACGACAGCACGCAAAATGTTTGTTGCTGAGTAACACCGTTTTCTCGGATAGTACAGGGCGAATCATAGCAAACATCAAGGTATTCCAAAGGTGTGCTCTTAGGATGACCTTCCCTTCCATCGGAGCAAACGTAAAACTCTGGATAACCTTCTGCTGTCTTGCCAAGTTTATGGCACGTACCTTCTATTGACACAACATTGGTTGCATCATTTACAGGCAGAGCGAGTTCTGTAAACTGTTTGTATAATTCTTCAGGCGTTACTTTCATATTCTTCTTCGACTTCGTTAAACAGGTTGTCCGCATCTTCAACTTCTTGATTATTAGTACAATATGCTGTACTCAATTTCTCAGGATAATTGATAGAAAGTGTATGCGCTGTAGGTCGGTTAGGATAACATGGTGACAACTCAAAATTGTACAATTGGATTGTTATGGTATCCTCAGACATTTGCACATTCTGGTCACCAGGATAGATAGAAGCATCTTTATCCGCACCAGTATAGAATGTTGACTTAATTTTTGCCTTCAATGGATTAAACGAACGGTGCATAGGTTTTCCATCGTAAGCCATCTGCATTAACTCAACATGATCAATCTTGCATCCTGGCCATGCGGCGAGGTACTTGATGTATCTGACTGTATTGTCTCGACGAACTGCTTCTGCTACACTGGCAAACTGGAAATCAAGCAGGAACTCTACAGCTTCGTCAATAGTCAGATTCCATACACGATGCTCACGTTGCTTGGTAGTATTTGGATAAAGTATGTGGCAATCCCTCTTTGCTCCAACCAATTTCTTGACGAAAGCATTCGCAATCTTATTGTTGTTGTCAATTACATCAGGAGTATCAAATGCTTCCATCTTACAATTGCCCTCCATTGTTGTCTTGACAATATTCGATGGCAATACATTCTTCCTACATTGCTGAAGGTTACGAGAGGACATTAGAGCATGACCGGCTTCCTTTAATGTTTCGGAATCTTTGAGCACCTTGCGCAATTCCTCTTCATTATCAACGTAATCAACGTAATTCTGTATGGATGGTTCTGGCAGATAAACACGACACGACTTAATGTAGTGCATCTTGTAACCGAAGAAACGACAACGTTGTTCGATTGTATCTGCCGTTGCTACTCCTACGGTATGGCGTGGCATGTAAGTCGTGGAGAGATTATTGATAGTAAATCCTCTATTGAGCAACTGAGCTCCAAAGAGAATGTGCATAGAGCCAAGACTCCAATCTATCTCTTTCTCGCCATCCTTTTTGCTATTAACATAGTGCAACTGACGGTCGTTGATTGCGTCACTCAAGAAAGGGAGAATCTCTTCGAATGTAGGCTTCTCATCGTCATCCATGTACTTTATTACCTCTGGATAGATATTGTCCTTCAAATCTTTAAGAAAGCGTTTCTTTGCATCCTGACCATCAGGTTTCTTTAGCACTTTTGCCGCTCTTTCCAATTCTTCGTCAACCCAATCGAGGAACTTTTTGCTCGACTTGACAGGTTGATCTGGATGTACCATCATGGAGAGGTACTTGATTTTTTCGTCCTCTCTTAAATGCACAATGATAGCCGTGGTCATCACATGAAACCATAATGCTTCATGAAGACTTTTAGGCATTTTGTCCAAGTCGTTGTGTCGAACGTGATAAGCTTCTTCCTCTGGAATTACTCTGATAAGCGAGCCTTTTACGATTCCTGTAGGTTCGTTCTTAAAAAACAGTTTTCCACCTGTATAGGCAGCCCCAGGAGAAAGAACCGTGTGTGACTTTGGCGAAAGGATGTCATCAATACTGATAAGAATCTGAGCTTGCGGTGTGGCTGTGTATTGAACGTAAGAATGGCCAGGAAGAGCAAGACGTAATTTCATGATTGCCTCGTATGTGCTTGACATCTTGAACTCACCTGTCTTACTGTTCTGATAACCATAATTGTTCAATGATGCCTGATCTGCCTCATCGTCAATAATGATAACCGTTTCACCCTTCATAGCATTCTTGAAGGTTTCCGACTCGCACACTTTTGCAAGTTTGTTGATGTGACCGTGATGCTTCAAAATTGGTACAAGCATTATTGGCTTCTTGCTCAGCAACATTCCATTCTGAATATTCTTAGCCATTTGAGTGTCTTCCTTGATCATTCGATAATGATGGGAATCTCTGTCAAATAGATCGCCACGCAAACGGTCGTAAGTTTGCTCGTACAGATTATTGGCAATACCTGCAAGGTAGAAAATCAACCTATAGCCATTGTCACGAGCCATGGCTGTAAGAGCGGTAAAAGACATTGTCTTGCCACTCTGTACGTAACCAAAGGCCAAGTGTGTTACAGCCTTAGCCTTCGGATCATCATGCTTGTTGCAGAAACTGAGGATATGAGCCGTTTCGCTACGAAGATTAGCAAGCCCTTCATCCTTCATACCTTTGTAAGCAGCAAACGATTCAAACAATTCGCCTGCCTGATTTACAACTTGCAAAGGTTTCTGCTTTGGTTTGGGTTTTGTTATAGTGATGTTACTCATATTTAGAATTTGCCCAGAATTTCATTAAAACGTTCAACCATGTCATCCACTTCGTCGCATTGGTGGCAGTACTTTGCTACTGCTAAAGCCATCAACAAACGCACAGAACTTTCACCGGATTTCTTTACAGGAAAAGTTTCAAAGAATTTGTGATTACAATTCACCATACACTTCAAGATCATTGATTCTTCTTCTGAAGTATCAAGCCAAAACAAGTCTTCGCCTTCGTTCACAAAATGAACTTCTAAAGTATAAAGTTCATCCTTAATTGTGTAAGCTTCCTTGATTGGCTCGTCCGTGATTGGGCTTATTTCAACTTCAGGCTGCTTGACGGGTTTCTCTGTAGTGTCAATGCTAATCGGGTTCTTTTTTTTGTTTTTCTTCTGTTTCCCAATGAGCGTTTTGACTTCTTGTTCAATATCCTTCTTTCGGAAGTTGTCACCTTGAGTCAATAGGTCGTATACCTCGTTGCCAACTTTTATTTTGAGTTTCTCTTTGATTTTTGGCATAATGGAATCCAAAGAATCCATATCCATAATCTCACTCTTGTCATGAGATACTTCAAATCCTTCAACAAACATTTCGCCATAGATACGTTTTGCACGAGGGCTGCTGGCAGTTGAACTTACTATTTCCTTCGGCTCATAACAACTGTTCTCGTCTTCTCCTCTTATGACTCGACCTCTGCGCAAAAGAACAATTCCACGCTTTCGTTTGCTCATTTGTTCCAAAAGACCAACAAATCCGTGAACTCTGTATCTTCCCATGATTAATCCTGTGTCAAAGGGCACTTTCCATTCAATTGAAGGACCTTTAGAATCTGCGTAATATGGAGCTTTTAGAACTTCATACTCTTCAAATACCAGAAGATCTTTATTTACTTTGATTATTACCTCTCCGCTACGCAAGAACTCTCGATAAATACCAGCCAAATCCTCCTGTATTTTCTGCAATTTTGATTGAGCGGGAGCATTACGAGTAGGTTTGGTTATAATAATCGTAGTTTTATGCGTTGTTGCCTCTGCCATTCTTTCATCGTATGGCAACTCTTCAAGATTATTTTTTGAGACCTCAATAAGGTCAAAAATCATATCACGCTCAACAGGTTCGTCGAGTGCTGATGAAATGACTTGCCATTTATCACCCAACCACAAAGCTGCATCTTTCATTCCCATTCCAAACTCATTGAGACCTTGATCATCATCTGGTTTGTGTGCAGGTTCAAATGCTGTTTGATATGCTTCTTCAGCAATACCTGCGGCATTGTCTGTGATTATGATTTTTGATGCTTTCTTATCTTGCCATTCTAACGTGATTTCTACGCACAACTTATAGTTGGGGTCAGATTGTAAGAGACGAACTTTATTTTTCTGATAAGATGCAATCGCATTATCAATAAACTCTCCTAATGCATGAGGAATCGTGTTGGGACGGCTCTTGTATGTCTCATAGACCTTTGCATTTAATTTTATGCTCGTTGTTTTTCTTTGTTCACTCATGATTCAGGAATTTTTCAGCGATTAACTTTACGATTTGAACATTCACGGCATTACCCAGGGCTTCGTAGATGCGTGTATTGGAAAGTCGGAATTCGTCTGTTCCAAAATGGATATTCTCCATGCCTTGTAATGCGGCTGCTTCCTTAACACTTAAGTATCTGCCTCGGCTTGCATCCTTTGAACCTTTTCGGGGAGTTCCCTCTATCCATGGGAGGATAGGAATTTGCGTACCTACAAGATTCAAGGCTGGAGCAAAAGTTGCGAGTTTCACTCTGATTCCAGAAGCTCGGAACTGGATAAGCTTGTCTTCCAACGTAAACTCTACTTCCTTGCCACAATTCCACTCAAACTTGATGTGGCTGTTCTGCCAGTCCTTGATTTTTTTAAGCCATGGCTTCAACCATTCTTTGTTCTGTTCATAGAAATCTCGGTTCTGACGAATGTACTTCTTTTTCCAATCAGGAAATTCAGTTTCGTTCTTTTTTTCACGTCTGCTTGGTTGGGCATAGACAGGAAGTTGCGAAAGGCATTCATCCAAAGTTGCCCCTTTGATCGGTTTACCAAATTTGCCTTTCTTTCCATTAAGTTGCTTGACGGTTTGAAGCGAGGGTTTCTTCCCTTCATAGTCGTATGTGGCTCCAAACTCCATCGTCCAAATAGGGAAGCCGCCAACAGTATGCCCGCTTTCTGCAACATGATGAAGGAATTCTTCCCAAATATCAAGTTGATAACGTGTTTCCTGCTTGATCATCTGAACATCTGTGTCTGCCTCATTAATAATCGTATGGATGTCACATACTTCATTTGTAGGTTCAGGGAAACTATAATCAACATTAAGATCTTCTCTTATCGCTACGATGTAAATACGTTTGCGATGTTGAGGATAACCAAACTCATGAGGTGAAAGAATACTGTCATAAACAGCATAATGCTCATCTTCCAACTTCTGTTTGATGACTTCCCACGTATGGCCATCATCATGAGTTTTAAGATTTGCGACATTTTCAAGGAAGATGTATCGAGGACGATGATGACGTACTATCTTCATGATGTAATCAAACATGTTTCCACGACCTTGTGAATCGTTGAAACCTTCCTGATTACCAGCCTTACTAAAAGGCTGAC
Organism: Prevotella sp.; assembly: GCA_045615485.1. GTDB lineage: Bacteria > Bacteroidota > Bacteroidia > Bacteroidales > Bacteroidaceae > Prevotella. The sequence goes on along the minus strand of JAZLEX010000041.1, from coordinate 13,222 downwards.
AAGGGAACCCTCCACACAATACATCGTGGGCAGGAATCTCCTTCTTAATGTCCACCTTGGTAATGTCACCTTTGACCGTTACATTAGGAAAATTCAATCGATAGAGTTTCTGCAAGTCTTCCTTCAGTTCAGAAGCAAATACGCAGCGACCACCAAGCGCACTCAAAGCCTGATGGAAACCGCCAAGACCCGCAAACAAGTCTATGAAGGTAAACGGTAGAATATGCTGTTTTCTTTTCTTTGCCATTTGACTTTATATCTTTATCTCGTCCACCAATGCTCCTAATGTTGAGAAGTATGGCGCGTAATTTCGGTTGTCGTAAATAGGTGACCCAATTCTTATGCTCTGTCTGTCTTTGAGTCGGAAGCATAGATAAGTTTGCCCAAAGGTTTCGAATCCAATTGATTGTAGGAAGGACGCATCGGCAAGTATGGGCTCTTCTCCATCCAGTTCGTAGAACCCGGCATCGTCCTTGTGGTGCATGAGCAGGTACTTGGGGATGATGGCACAATCTTCCTTGAACATCGATCCGGTTCGACCGTCGCTTCTCACGTAGTAAAGACCGTTTTCGAGGATAAGGCGTTTGTGGTTCTCGCCCTTGCAGTAGCCAACCAAGACGCATGTGTCGCTGACGCTCGGTTGCAAAGGAGTCGCTGAAATGCCGACCCCTTCTGCGGGTTGCTGGTTGGCTAGTGCTGCTAGTATGGATTTTGCCAGCACATTGCCAAGACGGGGCGGTACGGCATTGCCTATCATCTTGTACTGCGCCTTGATGTCGGTTCCCTCGAAGATGAAGTTGTCGGGGAAGGTTTGGATGCGGGCACATTCGCGAACGCTGAGGCGGCGGTACTGCGTGAGTTTGTTCTTCTGGAACTCCCATTTCTCATGACCGAAGTAGTGCATCTTGGGCGAGGACGGGTGCAGCGGTGCATTGTCGGCTGTGGCGTGGATGGTGAATGATGGTTGCTGCCAACCACGGCGGCGGTTGCCACGGTAGTAGTAGGCGCTGAAACCTGATGCCAGCACGTCATGGTTGGGACATGAAGCGTTTGGCAGAACCTCGTCGGCTGCCTTGTAGAAGGTCGGTTGCTCCTTGATGTCGCTGATGGCACGTTCGAGGGAGATGGGTTCGGAACAGGCCGGTGCAGGGAATGTGTAGTCAATGTGTAGATCCTTGCGGAAACCGACGATGAAGACACGCTCGCGATTCTGCGGAATGCGGTAGTTGACGGCATCGAGCAGTTCCCATTTCACATCGTAGCCAGCCTTGTCGAGGCGGTCGAGAAACATGATGAAGACGTACTTGAAGACGGAGTTGAGCAAGCCCTTGACGTTCTCAATCACAAAGAACTTCGGCTGCTTCGCCTCAATCATGTCGATGTATTTGAGGAACAACTGTCCACGCTCATCCTCCAATCCTTTCTGCTTACCGGCCACGCTCCACGACTGGCAGGGAGTGCCACCGATGAAGCCATCACAATCAGGTACGCCATTTGGATTAATAGTATTGAAGTCAGCCAGAACGAACTCTGTACTGGGATGATTGCGAAGATAAGTATCACGCACTGCAGGTTCGAACTCATTGGCCCAAACCACATTGAAGCCCGCCTGCTCAAAGCCTAGGTCAAGACCTCCACAACCTGCAAAGAATGATACTACTCGCATTTTGATTTGTTACATCAATTTATTAGCTCCACCTCAACTGCCAGATACTCGGCAATTACGAATTTCACCTTATTGCCCTCGTTTGATGTGCAGTATCTGTATCGTCCTTCTTGGACAACCTCCCATTGTGAGAGGTGCTTCATGCTTTTGTTCTTTCCATCTTCTATGATGAGAAACATGGAGTTCTGCAAGGCTCTGCTGCCTACCTCTGGAAGGAAATCGTTGAGGTACGGTTGCTCAAAAACATTGCGTTCGGATTCGTTCATTTGTTCAAGCACCTTCATCGAAACATGGAAATCACTATCAAAAGCAAGTGTCTCGTTGTAGTAAGCAAGATGCCCGAATGCGAGTTTGCGTATCACTCTAAGAAATCTGTCTTTATCGTAATCCCACAATTGCACGCCTCCAAAATCTCTGCATTGGCTTTTTATTTCTTCAGCCAGAGCAACAGAGTGAGTCAATGTCTTGCATGTTTTGAGGCGCTTGATAGAAGTAACATCCGTTGTGCCTTCCTTCATGCAATCAATGACACAAGAAACGTACTCTTCATCTAGCGAGAACGCTTTGTTGCATTCCTCGCAGCATGGTACGACTGGCGGCTCATTGGGCAGAGGTGCATCCAAGAAGCATCGCGAAGGAACGTGATCCTCCGTGTCTGCAAAGCCTCCGCAGTAAGCGCAGACATTCTTTTGCCTCCAGTCGTTGTAGTATGTTTTCTTGCTTTTGTTCATTTATTTTATTTCTTCACGCTGTGCTATCAACCCAAAACGTCGACTATTTCTTGTATTCCTTTTTCAAGAACTCACAATACTCTGCCAATGAGCGGGTCATTACCTCGCGTGGAATCAGCACTCGTTTGTACTCTGCCACCATCGTAGGGCTCATGCTTCGGCAAAGGCTGTATTCCACTTCTGCTTTGTCTGCCGATGGACAGAGAATGATGCCGACGGAAGGGTTCTCATTCGGGCGTTTGTAGTCACGATCAAGGGCTTCGAGATACATGTCCATCTTGCTGACGAACTCAGATTCAAAATCAACAGCTTTCAGTTCTATTGCTACCAGGCATTGCAAGGCGCGATGATAGAATACGAGATCGATGCGCTTGCGTTTGCCTCCCACCTTTACGGTGTATTCGTCATCGATGTAGAGGAAGTCCTTGCCAAGCTCCAGAACGAACTGCTTCATCTGCTCCACGAGCGAGGCATGAAGCTGTGGCTCGGTATGCTTCTCTTTCAGATTCAGGAAGTCGAGCAGCACCCTGTCCTTCAGCATGAACTCCGCTCCGGGATATTGTTCACGTAAAGCAGGAGTCATCTGCTTGTCTTTCTTCATCAATGTCTCGAATGTCTGGTTGACGATGCAACGACGAAGTTCCTCTACTTTCAGATGCAGATGAGCCGTATAGAGCATGTAGAATACTTTCTCTTCATACTCATTGCAGCGATTGAGAATTTCAAGATGGTGGGTGTAAGTAATCAAGCATAAAATGCCAGGAATAGCCACTGAAGGTAATTGTGCAATTGGCGATTGCACAATTTCATTTGGCGCATTTTTCGCAGACGACATCTGCACAATTGGAAGTGACTCTATTTGTGCAATTTGCGATTGCACAAATTCGCTCAACTTCAGTTTCTCTATCGTCTGACTGAATTCTGCCGTTGAATATGTCTCATATAGTTTCACCATATTGTAGAGTGAACGTTTGCCATATCCTCTTCGTTTTGGATTATGGCGTTTCAGGTAATCTGCCAGTTCGCTCACCACATGGTCACCCCACTCGGCGTTCTTCAATCGGTCGGAGATGAAGGCACCCACCTCCCAATACGTCTGCAATGCCTCAGCATTCAACTTGACAATGGCTACATTGGTGTGTGCGGTGATGATGGAATCCACGAAAGCGAATTCCTGCTCCATCTGGTGGGTGATAATCTTATCGTTGTTCATACTTACTTGCTCATGTACGTGTAGGCGTATTATGCGAAATTTAGGTGACAAAGATACAAAAAAAGTTTTGATTCCGTACAAAAAGCTTTGCTTTTAACGCGGAATTTAACAAAATTAGGCGGTGGTTACAGGTTTGAGTGAAGAAATGTATAAGAAATGATGGTATTAAAGTAACCAACAGGCATGCTCAAAGCAAGGTAACATAGTAACTGATACCAGAATCACAGAGGGGGTAAGGTGTTGTAATGTTCTATTATTATAATAATAGCCTTTTAGGACGTGGGGGACACTCCCTTGTTTTGGTAACTGATACTATGTTACTTTCTTCGACAGATAATCCATCGACAGGCTCAGGACAGGCTCATGACGATGCGCTTCGCTACGATAACTTCCATAAACCATAATCCCTAAAACCTGAACCATAAAACATAAACCCTAAAACCTGAACCCTCAAAGTAACATAGTATCAGTTACTATTTTGAGTGACCATACCAGTTGCTGCTAAGCTAGGCGGCACGCGGAAAAATTGTCACTTCATTCATCATTCTGAATTTCGGAAAACGCGCCTCGAAATTTGGTCGATTTTCGGCTCCAGACGTTGGAATCTGAAGAAAAATGTCGTACCTTTGCAGCGTCAAAATGTGACATAATTTTTGTTCCCTCGCGACGTAACAATTGCCGCGTCACGAGAAAGTAAAAATCTGTATAAGATTATGGCAATCAAAGTTAAAGCTATCGAACGCAACGTGGCGTTCGTGAAGGGTGAAGAGAAGTGGGCTTACGTGCTCCAGGCCGACCTCTACAGCAAGCTCTCAGACGCTAAGGTTATTCAGGAAGCAGCTCTCCGCTCGGGCATCAACAAGGGTGCTATCAATGCCGCATGGGACGCCATCGGCGAGGTCATCAAGGCATGGGCCACCGAGGGTCACTCCGTAGCCGTTCCGGGTCTTGGCTCCATGCGCTTCGGCCTCCGTTCAGAGTCGGTAGCCGACGTGAACAAGGTGGGTGCGAACCTCATCACCAGCCGCCGCGTAATCTTCACGCCTAACAGCGACATCAAGAAGGAGCTCGCCGACACCAGCGTAAGCATCACCTGCTACAACCGCAAGGGCGAGATCGTGAAGCGTGTCACCTCGACCGACGATGCCGACATCGAGGATCCTGAGGATGATGGCAATGACCCTAACGGCGGTGGCACTACCCGCCCAGGTGAGGTAGATACTGAGCTTCCACCAGCTGAGTAACGATATTTCTCTCGCAGAGTAAGCAGAGTTAAAGGGAGTATATTTCGCAGACGCAGATAACCCAAATCTGGCTAAGAATAACCGCGATAGCAAAAACTCTATTTCACTCCTATTCCTCTGCGAGAGATATAAATCTAATCCCGAAACCCTTATAACGATGTCACACAACTGGAATCCTAACCTCAAGGAACTGACCGCCATCGTGCTCCTCTCCTTCGGCATCATTCTCGCCTTCGTAGCCCTGCTGATGCCCCCTCCGGGTGAAATCCACGACTCCGTGCTCTACATCTTCGCACAGATCCTCATTTACTGCGGCAGTATTTTCGGCATTGATTCCTACATCAACCAGAAGATTAAGAACCGCAACGTAAACAATAAATCTTCAAACGTTTATGACTAACGAATCAAAGAATAAATGGAGCGTCATCATCAACATTGCGCTCACCACCTTGTCAGCCATCCTCTCCGCCTTCGGCTTCAATGTAGGATAGGCACCAAATACTCAAAAAATGCAGCAAGCCTCAACAGTTCCACCCAGTTCCGTTGAGGCTTGTTTTGTATCAGTTGTAATAAGTGAAAATGTTTGATAATCAATTATATAATGATAAAAATCATATTGGCTTTACTTACCCACGCAGCAAAGCGTAATTATTGATAATCTGTGACTTAAATTATCGATGACTGAATTTTGAGCCGATTTTATAAATAGCTAAAAACCAGCGCATTAAAACGTTTTGCAAATATAGTAAATTAAACTCGAATTTTAACATTATTAACGTATATTAACGTCAAATATTGTCTTTCGGTTACATTTTTCATCTTAAACCGGCCAAATCTTTATCATTGATGACTATTTATTGCGGAACCTGAACCTTGAACTTTGGAATTTATAGAAAATGCAATTAAGAGTGTCTTGTGAGATGATCTTATTTCCTTGTATGTTGGATTGTTCAGCAAGCATCGTTTCTTTTCGAAGATGAGCTATATTTTCAGTCAAGAGAAAAATATATTTAGAGTGAAGCCAGGTTTACATATAAGTTTAAGAATACTTATATATATAAGATCATTACTAACCTTGCTTTTCTCCTGCTTTTGCATGATTTTTCTCTTGACTGAGTTTATAAAATACATGTCTATATACATGGGTTAACCCTAAACCTTAAACTGATTTCTCATGGATTTTTCCATTGACGTCTTCGATACGACGTTGTCTTCAGATCTTTTTCTCTTGACTGAAAACTGATCTATTCCTGCTTCTGAGCAGTACAAAATTAGTAAGTTTTCAAATCTTTCAAACTTTATTCTGTCTTTGATGTTCATCGACTTCGGTATTGGTGACAATTCTGTTGCAAAATTACGTGCTTCTCATCTTATGCCCAAGGTCATGCTATGTTTGCCTCAAAATCTCCACCCTTTGGGTTGTATTTGGTTGCAAAACCTTGTTCAGATGAAGAAAAAGCACTTGGAGAAGCAACATAATTGTTTAACCATCCCGAAGTAGTTGATTAACGAAAGGGAAATAAAAACTATTGAGACATGGCAAATCAAGCAACAACAACCTACAAGGTGACAGGTTCTCGCAAGGCTGTGAGCAATCTGTGGGAGACCTTCCAGAGCATGGAGGTGAATGAGAAGAACATCTGGCTGGACAAACTGGCTGAGCATTATGGAATCGACTACAGACAGAAACCAATCTGTGTGCGTGGTCATATCTACTGGGCAGAGTTGGATGATGACAAGGAGAATGACCGTCTGCTTCTTTCTTTCGAGACTGAAAGCGCCTGGGATGCCTGTAATGACCTTTTCTTTGAAATCAATCGACTCTTGAATGATGAACTCTCTATTTCGTATCGTGTCTGTGAATGCGGCTGTGATGTGTACTACGTCCATGATGAAGGCTTTTTCTTTACAGAGGAATGCTGTATAGGTTCTTATGGAGAGCCATTCGATGAAGCTTGTGATGATGTCTGTGCTACGATTCAGGATGCCATCAAGTTGTGGTCATCAAAGACTGGTATTGAACAGGGAAATCGAACCAATGAGGAAATGGTTGAGTTTATCAATGCTTTCGAGTATGATGACGTAGAAACCTATTTCTACATTCATCCATTCGATTTTGAATAGCAGAGGACGAGGGTACGGGCTTTCTCAGGGCTCGTACCTCTCACTCCAGATTACAATCTGAGATCGTTATCGTGACTACTATCGTGACAATATTTTGTGTCACGTCAAATTGTAAACATGTATTCGTGTTTTCATGTATCTTTGTCCACGTTAATACATAGATACATTTATTCACGAATACATATATATATATAATCATTGTTACATTTAACCATATAAATATCAATATGAAAATCATTACATTAGCCAATTACAAAGGAGGTGTTGGTAAGAGTACCTCCACTGCATCCATCGGCGCTTGTCTTGCGTTGAAGGGATTTAGAGTCCTGCTTGTTGATCTTGATGGTCAGAGCAATCTGACACTCTATTACATCTTACAGGCAGACAGTCTTGAGACAAGTGTCTTTGATACTCTTGTCCATGGTGATCCATTGCCTATCATCAATGTAAAGCCAAATCTTGACATTGTTCCTTCATCCCTGGAAATGGCAACAGCAGAGATTGCGATGACCAATCTGCTGGCAAGGGAACAGCGTCTGATGAGAGCTTTGGATGATGTCAAGGAACGGTATGACTATATTTTGATAGACTGTCCACCTTCGCTGGGTATCGTTACAACCAATGCTTTCCTTGCTGCCGATCAGATTCTTGTACCTATGACTCCGGAACTATTGCCTCTGAAGGGAATGAGAATGCTCGACAGTTTTGTCAATTCGCTCCGGGCTATCAAGCCGAGTGTACAGCTTAATGGAGTTTTCATTACCCGTTATAATCATAGAAAACTGAATAAGGTTGTTGCAGATGCTCTCAAACAACACTATGCTGCCATCACCTTTAAGACTGTCATACGTGAGAATATCTCGCTGGCTGAATCAGCTGGCAGTGGCATGAGTATCTTTGAATATGAACCAAACTCCAATGGTGCCAAGGATTACCAGGAGCTCACCGAAGAAATCTTATCTAAACACACTGATTGATATGGGAAAGAAAAACATGGATGCTTTGCTAAGTAATATTATGGGCGAAGCGATAGTCAGTATTACTGATCACCCAGAGGAACCTGCACCTTCAGCACAGGTCTCTACGGTTACGAAGCGAAAGGAAGAACATGCTGATGAACCGTGGAAGCACTTTACTTTTATCTGTTCTGTTGAACTCGCTGATAAGGTTCAGGCAATAGCAAGAAAGGAGGGCTTCTCTATTCGTGCTCTGATGGAACACATGATGCGTCAAGGTATTGCCACCTATGAGGCAAAGAATGGTAAGGTCAAGAAACACAGGACTAAAACGGTCAATGAGGTAATGTAAACACGTCCACATGTGTATAAGTCCACATGTATATAGGTATAAATGTATATATGGAAACATGTACCCACGTAAACATGGTTATGAGGGTACATGTATTCCTTAAAACAAGTATTCATATAAACATCTTTTTGAAATGAAAAAAATGAAATCGATTTTGGGGCTATGTTCCATTCTCTTTACTATGTCTCTTTTGTCATGTTCACCAACTGTCGAAGATGAAATAGGGAAGGAGACTAAGAAGAAATGGATTGAACCGTTCCATGAAAGGAATGGATCTATTGATCAGGCCAAGTCATACATGATTGCCAGATTACCATCATACAGGTTAGTCACAGAGACATCCTCTGTCAGTCTTCAGTTGATATATGAATCACATAATACCAAAGAGGGTATTATTTATAGTTTTTCTACACGAGACAGTTTGCTCTATTCTGTCATAGATACAGAACTGATCCGAAACAATGCTGTTGTTCTCAAGTTTCTGAACGACCATTATACACTTGTTGAAGAATCCTCTAATCCTTCATTGTATCAGTTTGTCTTCACTAATGAAGACCGTTCATTGGCTATAACAACATCTCAGATCTCTGATGAATGCTTTAATGTAAACTATACTTATATAATCGAATGATCCAAGTTATCTATTGATTTTTGATAACAATAGATTCCATTTCCTGTTAATATTGTGATATGTATAAACAAAAAAACATCACAACATATCATAAAATAAACAAAAATGACTATATTTGCGCACTCAAATAAGTGTTGTGATATGGCAAAGACTACAATGGGAACTAAGTTGCCCCGCAAATTGGCAGAGAAAATGGCTACAGTAGGAGAGCAGATCAAGCTCGCCCGTCTTCGTCGCAATCTGAGTATTGCCCAGGTGGCAGAACGTGCTACATGTTCGCCTCTGACCATCACCCGTATAGAGAAAGGTGCGCCAACCGTTGCCATTGGTATCTATTTGCGTGTCCTCTATGCCTTACAGCTCGAAGATGATATCCTTCTTCTTGCCCAGCAGGATGATCTTGGACATCAGTTGCAGGACTTGGCATTGAAGCACAGAGAAAGAGCGTCAAAGAAAGTCTGAATAATCTGATATAAGGAAGCAATGAAAAAGCTTTATGTATATGCTGATTTTGATTGGCTGAATGCTCCACAGCTGATCGGAGAACTTAGCTACGAATCTCTTCGTGGCAATGATTCTTATGGCTTCAAGTACGCTGATGCATGGCTCCGTAAGTATGCAAGCCTCTTTCTGAGCGAAGACTTGAATAACTACCCTGGCCTGCAATATACCAAGCCCGACCGTGACATCTTCGGCTGTTTTGCCGATGCATTGCCTGACCGGTGGGGCAGGACTTTGCTGAACCGACGCGAACAGATTCTTGCCACGGAGGAAAACCGTCCTGTCCGAAGACTCTCTTCTTTTGACTATCTCTGTGGTATCGATGATTTCAGCCGAATGGGAGGATTCCGATTCAAGGAAGATCCGGACAGCGATTTTATCTGCACAGAGAATAATCTCTCTATTCCTCCCATTACCAGTATTCGTGAACTGATCATTGCCAGTAAGGAGATCGAGAAGAGTGAGGAGAGTCATGTATTGCCAGAAAAGAAATGGATCCAGCAGCTTGTTCATCCGGGTACATCCTTGGGTGGTGCTCGCCCAAAAGCCGGAGTCGTTGACGAGAACCAGGTGCTTTATGTCGCAAAGTTCCCGTCTCGCAAGGATGACTATGATGTAGCCCTCTGGGAGCATTTGAGTCATCTGTTGGCAAAGAATGCTGGTATTACGTGTGCCGAGACGCAGGTGATAGGTGCAGGAGAGAAATACCACACCCTGCTTTCAAAACGTTTTGACCGTAACGCAACTGGCCAGCGTGTTCATTTCGCCTCTGCTATGACCTTGCTCGGACTGACCGATGGCTGTAATGCCGATACGGGTCACGGTTATCTTGATATTGTCGATTTCATAATACAGGGATGCTGTGATGTAGACAAGAATCTCCGAGAACTCTACCGCCGCGTGGCTTTCAATGTCTGCATCGGAAACACTGATGATCATTTCCGTAATCATGGATTCCTGCTTACCCCGAGGGGCTGGACACTCGCTCCCGCATACGACATGAATCCGACACTCAACGGTTATCAGAGTCTTCTGATCACAAAGACTTCAAGTAAATCCGATCTTGACCTGCTGCTTAAGGCAGCGGAAGATTATTTGATTTCTCAATCAGATGCCGAAAAGATTGTCGAGGAGGTCAGAGATGCAGTCAAAGGCTGGCGAACCGTGGCACGCCGTATAGGTATCTCGCAACGAGAAATTGATTACTTTGCCGCTACATTTGAAAGCTAATAGTGAATACGACTGCGAATATATTTATTAGACTTGAAGATACACAAAAAAGGATGTGCCCCAGCACACCCTTCATAGTTAATGTTATAAGTTCAGATCATATTATTGGATATCGATCATCCTTGATGTATCAATTACAGGAGCAGGCTCCTTCTTTGGAATGTCGATAGTCAATACGCCATCGTTCATCTTGGCAGTGATCTTATCCTTCTCTACATCTTCTGGCAGAGTGAAGGCCTGCTGGAACTTTGAGTAGCTGAACTCACGGCGCAGATACTTGTGGTTCTTCTTATCATGATCTTCGGTCTGTGTCTTCTTCTCAAGTGCGATGATGAGATTGTTGTCATTGTCGAGCTTGATCTGGAAGTCCTCCTTGGTCATGCCTGGAGCCGCAACTTCTACCTTATAATCCTTCTCTTCGTCAATGACATTGACAGCTGGAGCAGTAACGTTCTTCTTGGTGTTGGTCATCCAGAAATCGTTGTCAAAGAAGTCGTTGAACAGTGTTGGGAACCAGTTCTGATCATTGAATCTTGTCATCTGTAACATAATCTTACCTCCTTTCGGTAGATTTTAGTTAAACATAATTTTCTGGACGTTCAGTTCGGATTCTTTTTGAATCCTTTGCTTTCGCGTTCACTAAAGAATTTGCAATGACCATGCCAAACACAAATCTCAGTAAGAATAAAAACAAATTGTCCCGCCATGGAACAAATTGTCCTTATTGAATGATCAATTTGTCCTAAATCCTATTGCTTTGCTGATCATAAATATTAAAATGCCATTTTATATTTCTCTACAAAAGTATAAAATACTATTTTAATAAATAAGAATTCTGGCCATTTCCTTATCATTTTCCTGAATCATATTCTAAAGAAATGTGTTTTGATGGTTTATGATAATCAAAATAGTCATGTATAATCTGAAGCCACAACATATTGCTGAAAATAGGGAAGAGGTTCACCTTCTTCCTGTTTTTTGTTATTTGCACAGTCTTCTTGTTTTTGCTTTGCCTTAGCGGAATGATCGTTTTCTTTTTGTGCCGTCATCCGTTCTCTGACTGAATACTCTTTGATGAAACCTTCCATTCCGTGAAAGTCTTACTTTTTGACTTACATCTCTATTACGTTCAGTTGTTATTTGACTCTCATCTGCCATTGAGCGATTGTAGTACGACTTTGCTTTCATTCTGATCTTTACCATCCTTTACAAAACCCGACTTCATGTCTCTGCTCTTCTTCATTGAATTTTGAGTGGCCGTTACACTTTTGGTTTTTCTACTGCAAATTTCGGTGCCAGCTTCATCATGAATGATTTACGGGGAATGCTTATGGCAATGTCCAATGAACCCCGATAAGAATCTTCCGACATGGTAATGTTGCGTATTCTTCCAAGAACACCTTGGTCACCCCAACTCTGTCACTCGGTAGAGCAGTATAAAAATTCAAAAATGTTTAACTACTTAAAATTCATCATTATGAAGCAGATTGAGAACAAATTTCAGGTAACAGGTTTCGTTGGTAAGGATGCAGAGATCCGCAGTTTTGAAAACGCAGCAGTAGCTCGTTTCTCACTCGCAGTAAGCCATAGCCAGAAGAATGGCGAGTCAACAACCTATACGACTGCATTCCTGCAGACAGAGATCTGGCGTAAGTCATCGGACAGTAAGACATTCAACCTTCTCAAGAAGGGAAATCACATCACCATCGAAGGTTATTTCAAACCCGAGGAATGGACGGATGCTGAGTCTGGCACCAAGCGTCATCATCTCATCCTTGTAGCCACTAAGGCATATTTCGCCCAGGATAAGCCCGAGGCTGATAAGGAAAAACAGGAAAAGGAGGCCTAAGCCTCCCTACCTATTTTGAGAAGCGGCCTTCGGGTCGCTTTCTCTATGTTAATACTGTTATACCTTTTCCGGCTTGCCATGTTGTGGCTTCTGATGCTGGAATCCATTCTGATGCTGAAGCATCTTGTTTCCCTTGTGCATCTTCTGACTGTGGCCCTTGTGATGCTTGCCATGAGGCTGGTGCATTGCCAGGTGATCATTGACCTTCTCGACGTACTTTACATAGGTCTTTGTTCCCATGATGTCCTGCATGTCCTTGCGATACTTCTCATTGATAGCCTGCATCTTTGCACGATGCTCCCCCTTCTGCGGAGCCTTCTTTGCCATAGGCTGCTGACCAGGAGCTGCATGATGCTTCATGCCATGATTAACCTTCTTGCCTGCTTTTGGCTGATGTTGAGCGCGTAGAGCTTTCATCTCCTCCTGCTTCTTGGTCTTGAGCTCCGCGATCTGCTGGACTTTCTTATCGCTCAGACCCATCTGGCCGACGATCTACAAAACACGTTTTTATTTGTTAAACATCAATTTCCGATTTAAACCAAAAAGACTCATGCATTCAGAGCAGACGAATGTATGAGCCTTTCTTGTTCGCCCAGCATGGGCATATTCTAACGGGTGTAAGTCCCCAAGCCGCCTTGATAACGGGAAGGCTACAGCCAAAGACAAGGGTGTCCGTGGCGACGCGGAATCTGAAGGAAGTCGGCGGCAAACATCTGCTCTGATGC
>JAZLEX010000040.1:0-6639 GCA_045615485.1 Prevotella sp. | reverse complement strand
AACTGGTCGGGATTGATAATATTGCTCAAAGTGTTGAGTGGCGACTGAACATCGCAATACGACATTGGCAGCATCTGCTTTGTCTTCTCAAGGAAATATTCCGTCATTTCCAAAGTATGCCTGCCAATGGCTGTTTCTGCCACAGGCGTAATGTCGCATTTCAGCAAATCTTCCGTTGAGGCATATTTCCCATTCACAGCAGGAGCCAGTCCGTCTTCCCACACATAATCAAGTCCGAATGCCGAAGCCACGGTGCCTAATCCATACCACGGCTCAAGGAAATTCGGTATGTCGGCTTTGAATGCCATGCTCGCCTTCAACGCTCCCAACTGCAACTCTAAAGATTTTTTCATATCTGCGCAGTCGGCAGCAAAGACCTCTGCCACACGCATTCTGCGATAGACAAGAACCCCCGAATCACCTTCTATGAATTGGCGGCATCGCTCTTCCAAAGCAGCCTGATAGACCACGTATTCCTCTATGTCAAACCTCTCTGGAGCAATAGGGACAACCCGAGTTGCCTGAGCATCGCGTTTGCTTGTATCAAAAACATCAGTCATAATTTTGTGGTTGTGGGTTATGGGTTGTGGGTTATGAGGTTGTCAGTGTCAGAGTCAGTTGTCAGAGTGCGCAACGCGCCTGAGGTTTTGCGGTTGTGAGGTTTTGCAGGTTGTTTATTTTGATTTTTCCTTCAGATACTTCTTCAGCATGAATGCCATGAAGTAAGGGAATGTGTAGAAATTTCCGTTGAAACCCACATTGCCCATGCAGAACTTGATGCCGTACTGTATGTCAGAGTACTTATCTTTTTCCGTATTCGTCAGTTTATTGAGTGAGGCAGTGGCTGTATTACCAGACTTCACCTCAATGGGTATCAGTGAGGTGGCATCCCTTACAAAGAAATCCATCTCAAGGGCAGGATTCTCTCTTTTATAGAAGTACAGGTTGTAACCTTGCTTTGATAGCATCTCTCCTACAATATTCTCGTACAATGCACCTTTGTAAGTCCCAAGGTTTTTGTTTACGCGAAGGTCTTCTTGAGCTTCTTCATCAAGCGAGGCAATGAGGAGTCCTGTGTCCTTATAGTAAATCTTGTAGTTCTTAAAATCGTAATTACCTTTCAATGGCAGTTCTACGTTGTCAAGGCAATAGCATACATTTATTATTCCTGCATTGGAGAGCCACTCAACGGAACCTACATATTCGCGATTTCTTGCGCCTGTTGCAATCTTCGTAACCTGGAATTTCTTGTTATCCTTCGCAAGGAACGTAGAGATATGCCTATACACAGCGAGCACCTTTGCTTTTTCGAAACCATGAGCATATTTCGTAATGTCTTCTTCGTAGTCAAGATGCAGCTGCTTCTGATTTTCCAATACACCTGAGAAATTACCCTGCGTGATAAAGCGGTTCACCACCTCAGGCATACCGCCAATAACCATGTATTCACGGAAAGCCGTGAGTATTGCGGTGTACATACTCTCAGGCAGTGGCTTTACCTCAATCATATACTGAAACAAACTATCTATCTGCGCCTCGCTATAGCCTTTCGCCCACAGAAATTCTTCGAAGTCCATTGACTGCATTTCAAAGTCTTCCTTATAGCCAACGCTGTTTGATTCAATCTTCTTATAGTTTATGCCCATCATCGAACCTGAGCATATCACATCGTATCTGCCATCCATCTTGAATGACTTCAAACTGGTGGCACAGTCGGGTAGGTCTTGCAGCTCGTCAAAGAAGATGAGCGTCTTACCTGGAACAAATTTCAGGGAAGGCTCTATAAAACTGATATTTCTTATGATGGTGTCAACCTCATATCCATCATCAAATATGCTATGAAATTTCTTCTGCAATGCAAAATTGATTTCAACATAGTGCGCATAGTTCTGATTGGCGAACAGACGTATTGATTCTGTCTTTCCAACCTGTCGAGCACCCTTTACAATCAAAGGCTTCTTATCATCCCTATTTTTCCATTCAAACAGAATGTTTTCTATCTTTCTTTTTAGCATATATCACATTTTTAGGATGCAAATGTAATAATAAAATCACATTTGTGTAATAGAAATCATTTGTTGGTACCACCTTTTTAGGTATTTTTAATAATTTGATATCACAATTTAACTTGCGCCTGCATTATTCATACTCTTCAAGGCGATAAACCAAAATAAACAATCTTTTACACCTTCTGTATGTTGATGTGGGCATAAAGTTCTATGAAAAGGTTTATTATGGTTTATCGCCTTGGAATTGTTGCAGAACCCAATAGGGTAATGATGTTGGTGGTTGAGAACATTTGGGAACTTGTTCACAAAGGGGCTCAAACACCAGCGTCATTAATGGCTCGTAAGAGACATCTGCAACAATCCCAAGGGGTGGATATAGGTTTTTGTCTAAATAAGACTTCCCCCAACTAAAACTCTTGAACGAGCCAAGCGGCAAGCCGATGACCACTGAGCCAATATTTCACCAGTACAAAAAAAACTGGCTCAGGATTTCTCCCAAGCCAGATTTTTTTTTATAAATAGGGAATAAATGGTATTCGTAAACCTTCCTGATTCCCTACATCATGCTTACCAACCAAAGTCAAGATCTTCTTTGCCCATCACCATATCCATGTCACCCTTTGACAAGGCAGGATTTCCACTTTTCCCATCAGTAATGCTAATATCTAAAACATGATGCTCCATCTTAACCAAAACAACTTTTGTGTTTGGCTGTACATAATTCTTTTTCATATTTCTTAAAATTTTAATTTGTTTAACCATATTATTTCTGCAAGAATTTCTTGCCACCCTTCAAAACAATACCCTTATAGTTGCTACTTACGCGCATACCATTGAGATTATATGCTTTAGAATTGTCAATTGTCAATTGTCCATTGTCAATTGTGTTGATACCAGTTGCTTCACCTCCCCAAGTAATGTCAAACTTTGAAGCTGAACCACCTTCGAGTTCAATATAAGCCTTATGTGCCTTAGCTGTGAACTTTGATGTTGGGTCTGTATCGCTTTCTGCTGATTCTGGGATATAGAAGGCAGGTTTTGTGTCTCCAGTCTTGTAGCTGAATGCGTAGTGAGCATTGTCGCTGGCAGCAACCTCGGTATCTACAACGAAACCAATCAGAACATTGCTTGATACATCAGTAGTAGCTTCTGTGCTTGTCTGAGTGAATGTAACCTTGTCAACATCTTTTGCTGCTTTCAGAATTACGCCACAATTAGCAGGGATAACGTCCTCGATTGGATTCATCGTTGCAGTTTTGCCACTGACTGTTACATAGTAAGCCTCAACATTTTCAGGAATTTCAACAGGGAAATCCAGATACATTGATGAATAAGCAGCATCACCAATCTGTGTCAATGTTGCGTCGAAAGTCTTTCCAACAAATGTCAATGTGAAGTTGTCGGCACCTGCCCACTTGTAACCATCACATTCTGCATAGAAACCGATTTTAATGTCATTAGTTTCATCCGTAACTTGGAACGTTACTTCTGTCCAACTCCATCCATTGTCTAAGCTTCCACCAGTGTTGCCATCTTTATGTATGTCTGTACTTGAAAGATTAGAACCATTTTGTAAAACATAAATATTGCCAGCCTTAGTCATGTCTGCACTTGCACGTGTAGCACACTTCAAGGTATAAAGACCTGACTTAAGCACACCAATGTTCTGTGTCATGTTTCTTATTTCATTATAAACATCGAAGTATGTATTATCTGGGGCACCAGTGTATTGCTGACCACTATTAACTCGAGCATCATTCCATCCCATTGTGCTTGTAACAGCAGCATTCGTGATAATATCTGTCATATTCGCACCTGAAGTTGTCTGTGCCTTAACAGCTGCAATGTATGCAGCTTGTGCTTCTGCTAAAGTTGAAAGTTCACCATTGTTATATTTTTCCAATGTCTCTGAATATGCTTTTTGTCCATCTGAATCGAGGGATGCAGCCTTTTCGTTAACATTTGCTATCTGTACGTATATTGCAGCAGATTCATTTGAGTTTTTGATAGCGTCAGTAAGTTCGTCGATGATTTTATTCAATTTATCAATGTCGGTTTCCGCTGGTTCTGCAATGGCAGCAGTTGCAGCTTCGACTTTCGAATCCAACACCGCTTTTATTGTAGCATTATGCAAACCTATAGCCTCTGCAGTAGTAATCAGTTCTTGAATTAGATCGTAATAATCACTCAACTGAATTCGTGAAATCAGAGTAAGTTTGATATTATCAACAACAAACCAACGTGCTGTCATTGTTTCTTTATTTCCAACACCAAGTTCAAGATTTCCATTGGTAATTGTCAATTCAGGAGTTTCGTAATTGTCAAGAGAGTTCTGGTTTTTATCGACTATGCCCCAAACAGTGTTTATACCACTTTTTCCATAGACACCTGTTTCACCAACACCAAAGGAAGCGCCTTCTTCATTATCAGTATAATTTTGCATTGATGCAGAGAGTTTGTATTTTCCTGCAGGAAGGCCTGTAATTTCTTGATAATACTTGAAGATTCCATTTTTAGCCGAGCCAATCCAGTACTCCACTCTGGTATCACCATTCTTCCATGTGTTTCCACCATTAGGAGCATAAATTGTCCATCCTGGGAAATTGCCATTTGTACAATTTAAGAAGTCCCAGTTGTTAATAGCACCAGTCATGTCTGCACCTGGAGTTGTTTGAGCCTTAACGGCAGCGAGATATGCGTTATATGCGTCCTCATACATCTCCAATGTGCGACCGTTATATGCAGCTAATGTCTCTGAATATGCAGCTTGACCATCCGCATCTAAATCTTCAACCATAGCATTCAAAGCAGCAACTTTTTCGTATATTGCGATTGATGCCTTTGCATTGTCTACTGCGGTGTTTAATTCTGCACAAGCAGAAGTTATTTCACTGACGGTTTTGGCATCCTTGACTTTTTGTATCTTTTCTTGTAATGCAGATAATACAGTCTTATTCATAGGTTTTTCTTGGTCAATAGCTTCAGCATTTGCTAAAGCTTCAGTCTTGAGAGAAGCATTTGATGTAAACTGAATATCAAAACCTTGGAACAAAACCCACTGATTTTTGTTTGTCTGATTTACAGAAATAGTGAGAGTTCCTTCTTCTACATAGATTTGTGCAGTAACAGTTGTTGCTTCATAAGGCAATGCTTCACCACCACCTGCCTGTGAATTTGGCTTGTTGTTATTCCAATCAGATCCCCCTGCTTTAGCTTTTGCACCAGAAACAGTTCCAAAGTTGATATCTGCAATACATGGAATATTTTGGCTGACATTTGTGCTACCAGATGTCAAGGTTAATTTTGGTGCAGGCTCACTATCATCATTACGATAGAAAGCATGGAATTTTACTACATACGTTCCGCTTGGAAGATCTGTCGTTGTCTGCGTAAGGTTAAAGGTATTATGATAATTTTCAAATGCTCCACCAGAGATGCCAGCATTAAATCCCCAATCCGAAGCAGTTCCAGCTCCTGCCATATCTGTATTTGTGAACAAGAAATTTGCAGGGATAGTAGAGATTAAATCGTTTCCGACAGCTTTAATCAAGGTAGCCGTTGCATTTTTTATGTTGGCTATTGAAGGCTCTGACGCTGAATATACGCTGTATGCCGTGTTTATTTGTTCAGCATATTTGGTTGTAACACCCGAAGCGACACACTGTTGGTAAACTGCATAGAGTTCTTTTTTGGCTTTATATAAAGCGAAATTATTATTAGTAATTGATTCCACTGGAATAAAAGCCCAATGTGTATTGCCTTTTCCACTCTTTAATGTCAGCTGACCACCGTATGCCCAATATGTATCCAATAACGAAGCATCCAATGCCAAAGTATATACGTTTGTACTCGTTTGAGTAAATGTAAAGTCTCCTTGTCTTCCAAAGTCAACCCAACAATCACGTTCTGTGCCAGTATTTCCACCTATATATGAACTAGAATTGTGATTTAGTATAAATCTGACCTTGCCATCAACTATTTTTGCAACCCCAGGATGATAGCTTGATTCTTTATTGTCACCAGATGCTAATCTTGTTGCAATTGCTTGTGTTCCCCAGTTCATGCCATAAGTGGTAAAAGCATCAGCATCTACATTATACATATAGACCTTTGTAGAACCATCCCAATCCGAACTTGGAAGACCAGGAACTATAGGAGCAGCCCACTCTTGTGCCCACGCACCGACGCTTATTGTGGCGGCGAGTGCTAAAAGTAAAATTTTTAGTTTTTTCATAAACGTTTGTTTTTAAGTTAATAAAATATGTTAAAGGTTTGAAAAGACACAATAAAAAGTGCCAGACACCTAATATATGGCATCTGGCAGTATTAGTTGTATGAAAAAAAGTTTGATTATCGACGTTTACCCCCCCCCATAAGCTGCTGACACTAAGACAATTATTGCATTCGCAAGCTTTATTTGCCTGTAATGTCATAAATAGGGATTTAGAAAAGAGGTTAGTCATGTAAAAAATTTTCGTGCAAAGTTAGTTGATAGCCATCAAGGTACAAAATTTTTTAAGATTTTTTATACAAATGTTATTGGTCAGGTAACTACACAGCCTTTTGGTTATTTAATCCGCTGTGCGGCTTTTCTTCCTCCGCACCTCGGCATAATGCAAATAAATTTGCC
>JAZLEX010000039.1:0-11726 GCA_045615485.1 Prevotella sp. | reverse complement strand
GATAAACGTCTTTGCTTCTTCCACGCTTCCGCAGTTGTCAAGAAGCGCGCGGATAAGCTGCATCGGCATAATCTGCGGTTTGCCCTCATTGGTGTGGGCGTGCGGATTCTCCTTGATGTCAGCCGCATTCACAACGTTGATATTGCAGACAAGTCCTGCATCATTGATGCCATCCATCGTCATCCACGGAATGTACTTGAGCTGTTCTTCACTGAGTCCGGCTGCCACCATATCGTTAGTGATGTTCAGGAAACAGGTGTTCGCCACACCGATGGAAGCGTGAGGACGCGTTTCGGTGGCTTTGGTCCTTACTACAAATTCACAGATTTCGTTGATGTTGAAGTCCAGATTACGTCCGTAGAAGTTGCCATTTCTGACAGCACTGCAACCGAATATCGGAATAGGGCCAAAATCCGATAGCAATTCTGAAGGTGCCTCTGTGCTGTAGCCTTCGGCTGTATATTCATACAGGTAATCTGCAATCTTGGTTACCTTTGTTTCTTCCGGAGTGTTGTTGTCATCGTCTTTACTGCACGATACAAAAAGTACTAATGCTACCATGAGCATCAACATCAAAAATACGTTTTTTTTCATAATTGTTCTAATTTTTTTTTGTAATTAAATTTATTATTATATAGCATATAACGCCGTGCAAAGATACGAAAAATCAAAGAGTTTTCACACGCAATCATCAAAAATTAAGCATTATTAGTTATTTTTAGGATATAGGACAACTCAGCCTTATCTCTGCTTTATCTCAGCCTTATCTAAGGTTCATATTCGATTCTTTTTCGATTCTTCTTCGATTGATGTTCGATTGTTATTCGATTCAGAATCGAAGAAGAACTAAATAACAAATGAATATGAATTGAATATGAATCGAATATTAGGTTGTGATAAGGCTTATATGAGGTTGACATTGTCCGACTTCGAACAAGCTGCAAAGAATGTCGCAACTGCCACAAAACATGGAATACTAAAAAAATACCTACATCACCTTTAATTTTGCGTTGTCACGATTGTCATTGTCACGATTGTCAAAATGAAAAAGCAAAACTCTTTTAATTCCAAAAATGATTTTGACAATCGTGACAATGACAATCGTGACAATGTAATCATCAATATGATATTCTGCATACGTTGCTCCTAATATCTTCTACACATTACCCACAAATCAGCTACATAATTCCCATACTTCTCCCACCATAAGTGGGAAGTAAGTGGGAGATGTGTGGGAGATAAGTGGGAGAACAGACGGATTTAGGCACAGTGGTCATCGGCTTGAAGAGTGGGGAATATTCGCTCAGTGGATAGAGACTGCCACATGCTGCAATGAATGCATCTACATTAGGATTGTCGAATGCACGTGAACGGATGATGGTGAGGTATTTTACTCACCGCTTTATGCTTTGAGCTCAATGCGGAAGGTTGTGCCTTTGCCTATTTCCGAACTTTTGACGAATATTTTTCCTCCATGATATTCTTCTACTATCCGCTTTGCCAACGAAAGTCCTAAACCCCATCCTCTTGACTTGGTGGTGAAGCCTGGTTTGAACACTGTCTGAAGATTTTTCTTGCGTATTCCTTTGCCATTATCGGAAACATCGAGTATCACCTTGTCGGCAACTTTTTCATATTGCAGACATATTATGCCTGAGCCTTCCATTGCATCAACGGCATTCTTGCACAGATTTTCTATCACCCATTCAAACAATGAGGCATTGATTCTTACTATTACATCTTCGGCAGGGTATTTACGGATAATCTTCACTTTTGATGATGTGCGACGATCCATGTAGTCAATGACATGGTCGAGCACTTCAGACAATGATGACTCTTTTGCCTCTGTTATTGAACCTATCTTTGAGAATCGTTCGGCTATGAGTTGCAGTCGCTTTACATCCTTTTCCATTTCCAGGAGTAATTCGTCGGAAGGATATGTTTCTTTCAATACTTCCGTCCATGCCATAAGAGAGGAGATTGGTGTGCCAAGCTGATGGGCAGTCTCTTTCGAAAGTCCTACCCATACTTTGTTTTGTTCGGCTTTCTTGGATGTGAGAAGGGCAAAAATGGCTAATACTACAAATATAAACACCACTCCCAACTGGACATACGGATATGTTGCCAGTCGCTTGAGCATTATGGATTCATCGTAGCATACATCAATATAGTCGCTGTTCAGGGTGTCTTCTTCAAGGAAGATGCGTATGAATTCGTTATGTGTTGCTAAGTGCTGAATGTCGAGTGAGTCGGTGATGTTTCTCTTGTCGATGACATTGCCGCTGCGGTCTTTTACTACTATAGGGATAGTATTATTGCCTTCGAGTACCTTGAGAGCAAGGTTGAGATCTGTGTTTTCATCAGCAGTGCTGAATGCACGCATTGCTGCTGCCCATACTTCCATGTTCTGCCGTTCTTCGCGAGATAGGTCGCGGACAAGATAATTGGACACAACCAAAGAGGCCACAGCTATTATCACGGCTGCTACAACAAGAATTATCTTGATTTGGCGTATGCGATCGGTCCATTGCATAATTAAGCAAGAATTAATTTACGGATTTACGGATTTACAGATTTACGGATTTATTTACAGATTTAGGGAATTTACAATTTACAATTTATAGGATAACCCCAATTGTATTGTATAAAGCGCTGTAAATGCGTAATAATTTCTTATTGAGTCGTAGGCTATGGAATTATGTCGCCCATACAGGGCTTAAATGAGAGATAACGTCCTTATACACAGGGTTTCACCCTGTGCTAATCTATTCCACCCTTTCAGGGTTATTATGGTTTTGCGGTAAAAAGCTCTGTAGGAGCGGAATAACATAGCGTAGGGTAAAACCCTACGAATTGAGGTTTCCCAGTAACAAAAGCGCTGTAAGTGCGTAATAATTTCATATTGGTCGTTTAGGGGATTAGTGGTTTAGTCGTTTGCGGTTTATATTGTAAATTGTAAATGGTGTTGTTATCGTTTTTCCAGCAATACTACTGCATACGCAGATATTCCTTCTCCACGACCTGTGAAACCGAGTTTTTCTGTTGTAGTGGCTTTGATGGAGATGTTGTCGGCATTGGTTGACAGCACTTCTGCAAGGCAATTCTTCATCTGTTCGATATAAGGATTGAGTTTCGGTGCCTCTGCTGCAATGGTAGCGTCCAGATTGCCGAAACAATAGCCTTTTGTCTGAATAAGTGCAAGAGTCTTTTTCAGCAGTATCTTGCTGTCAATATTCAGGGTTTCGTCAGAGTTGTCGGGAAAATGGTAGCCTATGTCGCGCATGTTTGCAGCGCCGAGCATGGCATCGCATATTGCATGAATCAGCACATCGGCATCGCTATGTCCGAGCAGACCTTTGGAATGAGGTATGCAGATTCCGCCTAACCACAGTTCTCTGCCTTCTACAAGTTGATGAACATCAAATCCAAAACCTATTCTCATCTGTTCCCGCGTTGAAAGAGGTCTTTTATGCCGTCGAAATCAAATGAAAGCGAGAAACGCATTGTTTGGTCGAGTGGATTGCTCTTGGCTGTTGCAATGACATAGCCGACATCGAGAGCGAATACATTCATCTTAAAGCCTGCTCCTATGGTGAAGTATTTACGATTACCTTTGTTTTGTGCTTCGTGATGGTAACCAGCTCTGATGGAGAAGCGGTCGTTGTAGCAGTATTCTGCACCTAAACTCCACTGAATTTCCTCAAGTTCCTCCTTAAACCCACCAGGAGCATCAGAGAAACTTTTGAATATGCCATTGATGGAACTGATGTTATAATAGTTCTCTTCAAGGTATTCCTGGTAACTGCGGCATTGGGTCTTATGAGCAAGTGTGTCTGCTTGGAACTGCTCTTCAGTTGGTCGGGTAGGGACAAGGAGCTTGTTGACATCGGCAGCAATGCTGAATCTATTGTATTCGTCAATCGGAACAGTGAAGTTTGCACCCAAACGAAGATTAGTTGGAATAAAATTACTATAATTGTCGCCGGAAAAATTTATCTTTGAACCGATGTTGCTGATATTCAGTCCTAATGCCAACTGACATTCACGGCTTCCCATGTTGAGATATTTGTTCCAATAGGCTGCAATGTCGGCTGCAAAAGCTGTGGCAGCTGACTGGTCTTCGTCGAAATTATATTTCAGGTCGGACATTATGAAACGTCCTGTTACCGCCAAAGAGAAAGTCTCGCTCAGCATACGCGAAATGCCAATGTCGAATGCCATTTCGTATGGTTTGATTGTCATTGCATTTTCATCATAGCTGGTATAGACTTCACCAAGAGTGAAATAGCGGAACGAACCAGATAAGGCAGAATAGTCGCCCAGACGGTAGTAACCCGCTATGTTGGCAAGTCCCATGTCATTGACCAACTGGCGAAGCCATGGTGTATAGTTGATTGTAAGTCCTGCTCTACTGATACAGAATGGATATTTTGCAGGATTCCAATATTGCGAATTAGCATCGGGGTCGGTTGCCGCACCAGCATCACCGAAACCTGCACCTTTTGCATCGGGGGCTATCATCAGTGAAGTTACGGCGTAATCAACAGGGCGGAACTGGTCTTTTATATCTTGAGCATAAACGCATGCAAAAGATGATAAACAAAAAGTCGCAATCAAAAAGAGCTTTTTCATAAATTTATAACATCGATTTCAATAATAACTCCATAATAGCCTTTTTATTGTCGGAGAACTATCAATTTCTGTGCTTTTACTGTTTCGCTACCTCCATCACTTTTGATTTTCGCACGATACAAGTAAACACCTGTACCTACCTGCTGATGACTGTCTGTACACAAATCCCATTTCAGATAATACGTACCATCGGAATAAACATTCCTTTCCTCATTACGCCAGATTCTACGGCCTTGCATGTCAAAGACTTCGAATGTGATATCAATCGGTGAATTAGGACGGTCGTGCTGGAGTACAAACTGTGTGTAGTATCTTGCAGGGTTCTGCTGGGCATAGATATTGTAAATTCTTGAATCCATTCCGCGAACTACATTGAATTTCAATTCCACGGATGACGAATTGTTGAGTATATCCCAAGCACGGAACATCAGAGTATGAGGACCAGGCACAAGTTCTGGAATACTGAACGAGAGATAGCCCGACTGGTATGTACCGAAATCATAGATAAAATGGTTGTTCAGATTATACGTCTTGAACATGTCGCCATCAATCACGAGAAGCATGTCATGACCGATACTGCTGCCACTGGCATTTATGCCGTCTTCATCCTTTACTTCTGCATAGAAATAAGGTGTCGGATTAACCTCATCACCATTCATGAATTTCGGACTGTTCAGATAGCAGTATATTGCTGGACCAATGGAATCATTCTCAATGTCTGACGATGTGTTCAGTTGATAGTCTTCAAATTTTGTGTTCACTGTCTTTGGTATCGAGTCTTCGTTTACTCCAAACAAGAACATCTGTCCGTTGCTGTCATCGCTATAAATAATATCCAAAGGCACGGCAAAATTTATATCAAAACGTCCCTGAGTGATTTTATTTTTGCCATTATATATAACAATGTTGTTGTCATAATACTCAAATTGTGTTCCGCACTTGTCCCAATCGTTGCAGATAATGAGTTGCTCTGCGTCTTTTGCTGTTGCAGAAACTGTTCCGTTGAACAATGTGTCAGTTGTCTGCATGTCTGCTGCCAGAACGTGACCAGAAATGTGTACGCTTGAACCAGCTGGTAATACAAATGGTTCTGCTTCCGACTTGCTGCTTAATGCTATGCCATTTATGGAGTCGATTACCATTCTTGGTTGTGGAAGTGCAAGCTGCATTGCTGGGTCGCCCAACAGAATATAATGTAATTTGTTTTCGGAAAGGTCGCGCCGTGATTCCACCAATTTGTTTTTTGCTGTTCGCAATGACTCGCCTATACCATTGCGTCTGCCATTTTGCACCTTGACTACATCTTCAGAGAAATAAAGATTTATCAGTTCATTATAGTTTGCAAACACAGTGCGTGAAGTACCCACAAAAGCCACGGCTCCACCATTGCTATTACGCACTGCCACTTCACCAAGGTTTTTGGTTTTGGTGTCGAATGGCATAGTGATACATGCTGCGGTAAACCATAAAGGCAGCTTACTGGTCTTGTTGGTTTCAAAGTCGGACTGTACTAGCATTTTTTCATGCGAGAGTTGAATAGCCGAACCATGACCAGTATAATTGAAGAACAGCACACCATCGGTCCATTGCTGCTTGATCTCTTTCGTGACATCTGGGTAGCTGAATCCAACCGATGAAGTCTTGCGTTCGTAGGCATCAATGTAATAACGGCGCAAGTCAACATTCGGATTGGAAGAAATAATCTTTTGAACTACGTTTTCAGACTGCTTCATGTGCATATTCTCATTACCATCGTCGCCAATCACACAGATTTTGTTTTGCCATTCACCAGCATTTTTGTTTTCTATGTAACTGACTATCTTGTTGGCCATTATCTCAGCTTCATTGGATGTTGTTGCCGGTAAACGCCCTACGGCAACATCTGGCTTGTCGGCATTGGTGTGATGATTACCTTCTCCATCATCAAGCAATGCAAAATAATCTTCCATTACGTAGCATGCCACGTCATTATGTGAATTTTCACTCTCATAGCACAGCAAATAGTCGGCAGGTGAATCGTTTTGCCATGTAGGCAGAACCATCCTGTTGTCCCATGCAGCATCGCCAAAAAGCAAAAGATATTTTGGCATTTTTGACTCGTCAGTTCCTGCACGATCGTACATCATCTTCAAATAGCGACGATATGCATTGACATCTGGAGTGCCACTGGAGAATTCGTTGTATAGCAATTGTGCCGAAACAACCTTGACAGAAAGACCATCTATTCTCCGATGTGCATCAGCGATTCTTTCTGCCTGAGCAGTATTGATTCCGCTTTCAGGGACAATAATCACCATTTGATAGCTACTGTCGTTGTGCAGATTCTGATTTGCAATCTGCGACACATATTCTGGAGATGGCAATGAACCATTCTGCACGTCAGGCATTGGGAATGGCTTTTCATAAGTCAGGGTTATGTAATCTAAATGCACATTATCCTTGCTGCCACTCTTCAGCGTTATTGTGTTGATGGAGTCGATATTGCTTACCGTAAACGTTTTTGAGGCACCTTTTGAAAAATCGTATGTTTCACAAGATTCAATAGTTATACTGCCAACTGATGTTCCGTTCAGTTCCACGTTGACTTTTTGTGCTTTATCGGAAGTCAAAGACACATACAATGAACCATTCTTGCATCCAGATGGAGCAGGAAGAGTATAGTTGCGACCTGTTTCTGTGATGCACTCACTTTCCACCAGGTTCCTGCCACCTTCCATCCATGAAAAACCATCGCTTTCATGCAGGGAATGATAATCGTTTGCCGATGGATAATTTCTTGCCGTGAAATTATCCAGATTTTCTGTCAAAGGTGACTCTCCTTCGGTCAGAAAATAATAACCGTAAAGTGAATAATTATTGAGTTTGCGCTGAACGTCACTTTCTGAATCCCACGATACAGGTCCTTGTGCATAGAAAACTTTCCTGTTGCCATTATAATAAGTGGCGATTTCTTTCAAATCATCCGTCCTTTGCAGATAATCTCCCGTCAGCACTTCAGGCTGTAATGCACCGCCATAACCAAACACTCTAACTTTTGACAAATCATTAAAGCCAGCAGCCATGGCTTCCTCGGCAGTAATCTGGTAATAGCCTGATTTAGGCACTCTTATCTTATACCAGTTTCCAGTTGCCAGCACACTGTTTTCAGCATATCGTTCTGTGTTTCCCGCAGTTTTCACATGCTTCCCAACGCTAAAAGTGTTTCTTGTTCCGCTGACAACCATCTTGAAACTCGTGAGCTTCATGTATTTCTTGTCGCGATAGACTAATGGTATGAAACTTACATTCAGTTGACCGATTTTCCTGTCAACACTAATATAAGTGTCAATCTCTGGCATTTCAGGCAGTTTTCTGTTTCCAGAAAGTTCTTTATACTTTTTTATCTCTGCCTTCGTCATCTCTTTGAATTCAGGATATTCCAGCTCAACCTTGTAAGTGGAGTCAGAATATGCCAAGCCTATTTCGTGGATATAAGTGTAATAAGGCAATATGGTGTCGATTTCCAATTCCTTATCAATCAAATCCACAAAACCTTGCGCTTTAGTACCAACGGCACTAACGAGCAAAGTCATTATTGCTATAAAAATATGTTTGGTCATTTTATTTTAAATTCCAAGAGTTTATCGTCTTCCAAATATGCAGCCAACTGGTCTCTTTGCCTAACAGGTCCTACACCTTTTGGTGTACCTGTGAAGAGAATATCGCCCATTTTCAGAGTCATAAATCTGCTGACGTATGCTATCAGTTCATCTACCTTGTAGAGCATATCACTCGTGCAGCCTGTCTGTACGGTCTCGCCGTTTATCTCTAAATGAAAGTGCAGATTGTCAAGTTTTTTCTCTTTCCGTTCTGACTCATCACCTAAAAGAACCCATTTGCCTATTGCCGTAGCACCATCGAAACCTTTACAGATGTCCCAAGGCAATCCTTGTTCGCGGCATTTGCGTTGCATTTCACGGGCAGTGAAATCTATTCCCACCGTTACCGCGTCATAATAGCGGTACGCAAAACGTGGTGCAATGCTCTTGCCCAAACGGCATATCCTCACCACCAGTTCCGTCTCATAGTCAATCTGCCCCATGTCGTCTGGCAGGAACATCGGTTTGCCTGTCTGCAACAGAGAAGAATCTGCTTTCATGAAGATTACAGGTTCTTCTGGTTTATATAACGTGTTTCCGAGTTCAATATTGTGCTCGGAATAGTTCATTCCTACAGCAATTATCTTCATATTCTTAAAAACAAAAAGGGCATTACGGGTTTTCACCCATAACCCCTTTTTTGCATATTACTGGTGTGCTACCAGTTTTGATTCGACAACGAGTGTCTCTTATTCTGCACGCAAAGTAAAGCGCTTGAAAGCTACTACAGCAAGTTCCTTGTCTGCTGCCTGGAGATAATCCTTAACAGACATCTTTGCTTCCTGAATGTATTCCTGTTCCATCAGACAGCTTTCCTTGAAGAACTTGTTCAAGCGACCGTTCGCAATATTCTGAATCATCTGCTCAGGAAGATTCTTGAGCTTTTCTTCAGATACAGTCTTCTTGATTTCTCTTGCCTGATCAACCTGCTCCTGAGTAATCCAGCCTTTTTCCATGTTAGAAGCCATGTGGTCTTCTGAATCTACATGTGCAGGGTTGATGCCAGCCTTCTTCAGAGCTGCAGCAACAGCCTTTTCGCACTGTTCTTCCTTAGTCTTTTCAATAGCGATTTTCATTTCGCTGTCCTTTACACTCTGTGGAACAGATGCTTGATCGAGAGCTACTGGGTTCATTGCAGCAACCTGCATAGTAAGATTGTGACCCTGCTCTTCTGCTGCCTTGTTCATCTGAACGAGCACGCACAAGCCGTGACGATTCATGTGGTCGTATGTATAGATGTTTGCACCTTCAAGGATATTGTATCCGTCAAGTTCCATCTTTTCACCAGTTACACCGCTACGCTCTTTAACTGCATCTTCTATGGTCATTCCATCGATTGTCAGAGCCTTAACCTCATCCAGAGTCTTAGCTTGAGCTTCTACTGCTGCATTGATGATTTTCTGAGTCAAATTAACGAAATCGGCATTCATAGCAACAAAGTCTGTTTCACACTTCAGGGCTATGATAGCACCAAACTTATCGTTAGCCTTTACGAGCACGCAACCATTTGAAGTTTCGCGAGCTTCTCTCTTGGCTGCAATAGCCTGTCCTCTTTCGCGGAGAATTTCTTTTGCTCTGTCCATGTTGCCTTCAGCTTCTTCCAGAGCCTTCTTTACATCACCAAGTCCTGCGCCAGTCATGGCACGCAACTTTTTGATGTCTTCCATTGATACTGCCATATACGTATTTTTTTATTATTTTTGTTGATAATTATTCTTCTGCTTTTGGTTCTTCGGCAACTTCTTCTGCCTTAGGTTCTTCAGCAACTTCCTCTGCCTTTGGTTCTGCCTGCTTTGCTATACGTGGCTTACGAGCAGCACGAGCACGCTTTGGTTTCTCTTCTTCAGCCTCTGCCTCAGCCTGAGCTTCAGCAGCCTTTTCGTCAGCCTTTTCAACCTTGCGCTCTTCAAGACCTTCATTGATTGCAGCACAACATGCATCGAGGATAACTTCAACACTTTCCTGTGCATCATCATTTGCAGGAATTATATAATCAATATTGTCAGGATTTGAGTTGGTATCAACAATTGCAAATACAGGAATACCCAAACGGTTAGCTTCCTTAACTGCAATCTGCTCTTTCAGCACGTCGATTACAAACAAAGCACTTGGCAGACGGCTGAGGTCAGCAATTGAACCGAGGTTCTTTTCCAACTTCTGACGCTGACGAGTAATCTGCAATACTTCACGCTTTGAAAGGTTGCTGAATGTACCATCTTCCATCAATTTGTCAATATTCGACATCTTCTTTACTGCACGGCGGATTGTAGGGAAGTTTGTCAACATACCACCTGGCCAACGTTCGATAACGTAAGGCATACCAATTGATTGAGCTTTTGCTGCAACAATTTCCTTAGCCTGTTTTTTTGTTGAAACAAACAGGATTCTTCTGCCGCTCTTTGCAATCTGCTTCAATGCCTCTGCAGCCTCGTCAATCTTTACTACTGTCTTGTTGAGGTCTATGATATGAATACCATTGCGCTCCATGAAGATATAAGGAGCCATTGCTGGATTCCACTTTCTTTTCAGGTGTCCGAAATGACAACCTGCTTTCAATAATTGTTCAAAATTTGTTCTTGCCATAATTGTTTTTTTATTTCTTATCTTTTACTTTTTTTGTTAAGCAATCAGCCAGTAGTCACATACCTTAATTGGTGTTATATGGTCTGGAATCTGGCAGATTTCGATTGGAAGTTTTTGAATACAGACTAAAACGAAATACACTAAATCTGTAAATCCGTAAATCCGTAAATCTAAATTAGCGCTTACTGAACTGGAAGCGACGGCGTGCCTTTGGCTGACCTGGCTTCTTACGCTCAACTTCACGTGCATCACGAGTAAGGAATCCATGATTCTTCAGGTTCTTCTTGTCCTCTGCGTTAATCTTTACAAGTGCACGAGCAATTGCAAGACGCAAAGCCTGACTCTGACCTGTGTAACCACCACCATCGAGGTTCACCTTGATATCATACTTTCCCTCTACGTCCAAAACGCTAAGCGGCTGCTTTACAACGTAGCGAAGAATTGCTGATGGGAAATATTCTTCAATATCTTTTTTGTTTATCGTAATCTTACCTGTACCTTCGCTAACATATACGCGAGCTACGGCACTCTTTCTACGACCTAATGCATTAATTATTTCCATCTCCTAATTATTTATACTGGTTAATATCAATTGTTTTTGGCTGCTGAGCTTGCTTGTTGTGCTCTTCACCGTTGAAAATATAAAGGTTTTGAAGGATATGACGACCAAGAGGACCTTTTGGAAGCATTCCTTTTACTGCATGGCGCAGGATTCTCTCAGGACCGAATTCCTTTTTACGGAGTTCAGATGGAGAGATAAATCTCTGACCACCAGGATAACCAGTGTAGTGTACATACTCCTTGTCGGATTCCTTCTTACCAGTGAAAACGACTTTGGCAGCATTGATAATAATTACATTGTCTCCACAATCT
>JAZLEX010000038.1:0-3793 GCA_045615485.1 Prevotella sp. | reverse complement strand
CGACCGAAGGTCTTACGAAGGGTATGGGTGGAGAAGTTACCGATTCTCACGCCATATTTCACCTTGATATACTTCAACTTGACATTGATTCTCTGAGTTGAATAAACGGTATTCTTTCTTGAAATAAAACAAGGCAATCCGTCGTTTCTTATCTGAAGAGCGTCGTGGCAGTCTTGGATATGTCTTCTAAAACTCTCATTGACCTTGATTGTTCTTCTCTTACCTGTCTTCTTCTCGCGGATAGTGAAGGTGCCATCTTCAGACAGGACCTGGTACCAACGCAATTGGAGAAGGTCGGATATTCTCAATCCGAAGAAACATCCACATCCGATAAGGAGACTCATCTGGTAGTCCTTAGCTCTGTAAAGTTTATGGATGAGTTGCATTGCTGTGTCCCATTCCATGTAGTCCGCTGTTGTGTAGCTGTTTAATCTGCTCATGATATTTAGTCTTTTATTATAATGTTTTTGTTTATAACTTCGCCAGGCTCAATAACTTATAACAATGCAAAGATACGAAGATTACGACAATTAAGGGTGCTTTACAATGCTAAATATTCCTGAATATTTTTAAGTGAATATGTAAGCTATTGCCTTTGATTATATTATCAAAACTCACAAATAGAGCTTTGTTTGCGAAGTCGCGTTCGTTTTCGTAGATTTTGGGTATCAAAACTCACAAATAATATTCTATTTGTGAAGATTTTCATATCTTTGCAACTGGTTTTTAGGACTTGATATTGACATAAGATGCAGAGAATAATACATATAGAACTAAAAGGAGAAATACAAAAAAAGCTTTGCTGGGGTTCACAAGTTCCGCATTGTTGTACAATACCGTAGCCCTTCCAATCCCTAACGCGTTTATTTTGTTTCAAAATGCACAATTCTGGACGAATTGAGAAGAAAAACTTGCATATTCAAAAAAAAAGTAGTAATTTTGCACCCGTAAACCAATTGTTAAACAACGGTTGTCTGGCAGATTAATGGGTTCTGTCTGTTTGGATGTCCAAAAAATGAATAAATAGACCCCACATTAAACAGTATGATAGTCAGGGTGAGGAAATGAAATACGGACGAATGGAATGACACGTACACTTACCATATATCCTAAGTCTCGCGACGAGTTGCGAGAGTGGCTGATGGCGAATGCCGCAGGAAATGAAATTGAGAAATAATGAAAAGTCATTACTATATTACATCCAACGATAGTGCACAACAATTGCACTATATCGTTTGGCAAGGTGAGGCGCAGCCCAAAGCCGTGCTGCAATTGGTACATGGCATGGAGGAGTATATCGAGCGCTACGACCTCTTTGCCGAATATATGGTTTCGCTCGGCTGGGCTGTCATTGGCCATGACCATCTGGGACATGGACAATCTGGTATTCATGAGCGTGGTCACTTTTCTGACAATCCAATGGGAGCGCGGCTCCTGATAGAGGATATACACCTCATTACGAAGACGACAAAATCCTTATGGCCTGACATTCCTCTTTGCATCTTTGGACACTCGATGGGCTCATTCCTCACGCGCCGATATCTCTGTGAGTACAGCCACGAGGTGCAGGCGGCCGTCATCATGGGCAGTGGCTGGTATTCGCCAATGGAAACCGGTACCGCATTGGTCTCCAGCGAGATAACGCGTTTCTTCCGCGGTGCGCACACCAAAAGCCGGATGCTAACGAAGATATGTTCGCTACCGTTCCTGTTCGCCTTCCGCAAGGAGGGAAAGAACGCGTGGCTGAGTGTGGACAAGGCGAACGTGGAAGGCTTTACGACAGACCCACTACGTGGCTTTGGCTTCACGGCCGGAGCCTATCAGATGATGTACCAAAACCTCTATGAGGTGTCGTGCCATACGCATTTCGATGCGATGCGTCGCGACCTGCCCGTGCTCTTTATTGCCGGCGAAGACGATCCGGTGGGTGGAGCCAAGGCGGTGGCAGCGTTGGAGAAAGACTATAAGCAACATGGCTTTGCAGATGTCACGAGCCATGTCGTTCGCGGCAAACGCCACGAATTATTCTTTGAGGATGATGCTCGACAAACGTGCATTGTCGTAGGAGAATGGTTAGAAAACAAACTCCAATGAGGACTTTTCTTACGTTATTATTGCTACTGATTACCGCGACGATATTTGAGTTTTGCCAAATGTAACATTGCAAACCATTTGCAGAAAAAAAGTCGTACCTTTGCACAAAATTTCAAAATTGTCAAAGTTATGCACGATCATCATCATCACCATCACGAGGCAGCATCGCCTGCCATGATTACGGTTTGCCTTGTTATTAATCTTGTTTTTGTTGCCATCGAGGCCCTTATCGGTTGGCGTAGCGGCTCCACCGGACTGGTCTCCGATGCCGGACACAACCTCAGCGATGCCTTGGGTATGCTCCTCTCGCTCATCTCCCTGCTACTGATACAGCATGGTAGCAGACGATCGGGCTTCATCTCGCAGATCATCACGCTTTGCAACGCCCTGATTCTGCTTGGAGCCGTAGCCGTTATCGCATGGGAGAGCATTGAGCGCATCCTTTCGCCCATCCACGTACAGGGAGATATGGTCATCTACACGGCCTTAGCTGCCATCTTCGTCAATGGTCTGTCGGCTTACCTGTTGATGCGTGGAAGCAAGGAAGATATCAATATCCGTGCCGCCTATCTGCATGCCGCTACGGACATGCTCGTGTCGGTGGGAGTGGTGCTTTCCGGCGTGATTATCTCGCTGACCTCCTGGTATATCATCGACCCGATTATCAGCCTGGTTATCACTCTGATCATTGCCATCCCGGCAGTTCGACTGGTTGGTACGGCGCTTAGGGGATTAATAGAACATACATGAAAATAGAAACCGAACACATACTGACCTCGCATGGGGTGCATCCTACGGCACTTCGAATGCTGATTTATGAGACCATCGAGGCCTTTGACGCACCCTTCACCTTGTACGAGGTGGAGGCTGTGCTCGATACGATGGATACCTCGACAATCTTCCGTTGCCTCAGGTTGTTTCAGGAGAAAGAACTGATACATGAGATTGACGACGGCGGCAAGTCACAGAAGTATTGCGTCTGCCGTTGTCATGACGACCGGCATAGTTCGCACCTGCATTTTACCTGTCTTCGGTGCCACAAGACCTACTGTGTCAAGGAGATTAGCGTCCCTGTTCAGCAACTACCCGCAGGTTTCTCGGTCAGCGAGATTAGTCTTGTTGCCAAAAGCCGAAGCATTTCTACTTCGGCTCAATGAGTATGGTTTTCAGCCAGTTTTCACCCGAGGAACTCGGAATTACATATGGGACCCTGAGAAGGAAGGTCGCTGGCGAGACAGGGGTCCTGTTCGAGAACGACAGGTGCATTATTTGTAAGGGAGTGCTGGTTGTCCATCAAAGAAAGAGAAAGGAAGAGGAGTAATGTCTTGTCCGGGACAATATGGACACTACCCCTTATCTCCATAGTCAATATAGACCTAGAGGTTATTGTTTCCACACAATTGCCAAGAACGTCAAATTAGTTAAACCACTTAATAATTGTATCCCCATGATATCCTTTCTCCCAAACGTACCAAGCAAAAGCCATTGCATTACTACCTTTTTTCTCGAAATCTCCTTCCTTAGCACAACTCAATCTTGTTGAGGATACATACACGACCTTAGGCGGGTATTTCTCAAACATAGTTTTTCTTGACTGTCCCTCTAAGAATAGCAATCTCAAGAACATTGCAACTTTATTTCCGTTCGGAATAATTTCCATAGACTTCTCAACAAACTCCTGAGCAAGCTTGAATGGTGG
>JAZLEX010000037.1:0-20555 GCA_045615485.1 Prevotella sp. | reverse complement strand
AAAGCCGACCGTGGCTGGAGAAAACAAAGGGAGGGGCGGGGGAAGAAAAAACTTGTTTTTTAATTGGTAATTGATAATTGATAATTGACAATTATGAGTTTTTAATACAATGCGGTTTTACGGTTGTACGGTTTTCGTTATCGTTTTCGTTTTCGTCAGCGTCAGTAGTCAGGTTGGTTGGCGGATAATCGTTAAAATTGTCACAAAATCACAAAATATCTTGCACTTTACGCCATTTTTGAACTGTTTTTCGCCGCAGATTCGCTAAGTTGCTGATTATCAGTATAGTTTAAGGAAACTTTTTTTTAATTTAAATTTTAATTTAAATTTTTTTTTAAAAGATAATATATAATATATATATAAAAAGAAAAAAATACCAAAAAAGAAAAAGAAAACTCTATTTTTCCAAAAATCGTGTTTTGCACATGATAATTTGTGATTTTGTGACAAATTAACACTATTTTAACTAAAATGAACCTCACCCGAACTCATCCATACAAAAGCGTCAGCGAAAGGTAAACACTGACACTGACTCTGACTCTGACTGCTGACACTGACTCTGACTCTGACTACTGACGCTATCGTAAAGTGATAGAGTGTATAAATAAAGGACAAAGAAAGAACAAAGAAACCATGAAGATAGTCTATCAGTTGCTTTGTAGTTGCTTTGTAGTTGCTTTGTAGTTGCTTTATAGTTGCTTTATGCGTACGGAAACCTTAATGACTCTGACTACTGACTCTGACTCTGACCAAAATCGGCTCAAAATAGTTAATTTTTAGTTAAAATGTCACAAAATCACAAATTATCATGTGCATTTCACCATTTTTGAACTTTTTGAACCATTTGAACCATTTGAACTATTTGAACGTGCATTTCACCATTTTTGGATTTATTCGGTGCTCATGTCGGCAACCATTTTGCGATACATGGCGAGCATGCGGTCGTGGGTGATATAGCCTTTGAGAACACCATTTTCGTCTTCAACTGGAAGACTTTCTGCATGGGTTTCATCAAACTTCTGCATGACATCCGCCATTGGATCGTTGATATTTAATATGGCTTTTGGAACTTTCATCAACTGTGAAACTTCAAAACGGCTGTAGAGTTCGGTACGGAAAATGATATGACGTATGCTACGGACATCGACTTCACCTTGCAGTTGTCCACCAGCATCGACCACTGGCAATGTGGAATTTTTTGATTTTGAAATAGCAGCCACAAGTTGACCCAGTTTCATATCAGGTGTTACCTTGTCGAAACTTTTGTCAATCACCGAATCAAGGTTCATAAGTGTGAGCACTGCATGGTCGGTGTGATGGGTAAGCAGTATGCCTTGCTGTGCCAACTGATTAGCATAGATGCTATGAGGAACGAAAATTTTGATTGTAAGATACGAAATGACGCTGACAATCATCAACGGGAGTATTTGGTTGTAACCGCCTGTGAGTTCCGCAATAAGAAAGATACCCGTAAGCGGAGCATGCATGACTCCACTCATTAGTCCTGCCATTCCAAAGAGTGCATAGTTGTCGTAAGGAATGAACACTCCGAGATGATTGGCATTCCATACTACGGCAAACAGGAAACCACTCATTGCACCGAGAAAGAGACTTGGAGCGAAAATACCGCCTATTCCACCAGCACAGGTGGTGGCAGACGTAGCGAAGACCTTGAAGATAATAACCAGTGCGAGATAGACCACAAGCATACGCACACTACCAGCAAAAAACGAACGGTCCATCAGTCGTGACCAGTCAGCGTATGAATTACCATTGAGTACAAGATTTATTTCGTTGTAGCCTTCTCCATAGAGTGAAGGGAATAGGAATATGAGAATGCTGAGGAGCAATCCACCGAAGACTATTTTCAGATAGAAATGATTTTTGAGTTTTGAGAACAGCCAAGTGCAAAAACCTGACATTTTCACAAAATACAGACTTACCAGCCCACATACCACACCCATAAGTATGACAGCAGGCATTCTGCCAAGAACAAGTTCATAGTCGGTAAAGGCTTTATTAAATGTGAAGAGTGAATTTGTGGATGTAAAGATATAGGCTATTGTAGTGGATGTGATTGATGATATAAGCAGCGGCAGCAATGAAGACATTGTAAGGTCGATCATCAACACTTCGACCGTAAACACCAGTCCCGCGATAGGAGCTTTGAATATACCTGCAATAGCACCAGCAGCACCACAGCATACGAGCAACGTCAGCGAACGGGAATCAAGACGAAACAGTCTGCCGAGGTTGCTGCCAATGGCTGAGCCAGTGAATACGATTGGAGCCTCAGCACCGACAGAACCACCGAAGCCAATCGTTATGGCACTTGTTAGTATGCTGCTCCAGACATTGTGCCGTTTGATTTTCCCTTCACGACGTGATATGGCATAAAGAATGCGTGTGATTCCATGACCGATATTGTCGCGAATCAGATAGCGCACTATAATAGCAGTAATAAAAATACCGAATACAGGAAATATCAGATAGAGCCAGTTTTCATGCGTAGCAGCAAACGATGAGGTGAGCAAATGTTGGATTAGTCTTATCAGGGAATGTAGTATCAAGGCTGCAAATGCTGAAAGCGCACCAATCACAACGCTCAATAGCAGAATGAATGACCGATGGTTGCTATTGGCATAATCTATCAGATATTGCCAGGTGCTTTTTTTCATTTGCGGATTATCTTAACTTCACAATTCTGTGAGATTTTTATAATGCTTGATGGTGTGTGAGGCAAATGCTCTTGACGACGAGCCTGACAAACATAATCTACAGATTTGAGGATTTCCTCTGAGATGTCGCAATAATTCTGTGCTGCATGTTCACCACTTATGTTGGCACTTGTAGAAACAAGAGGCTTCTGAAGTCGGTAACATAATTCTTTTGAAAAAGCCTCTTTCGTGATTCGAACTGCAATACTGCCATCGTCTGCAATGAGATTTTCTGCCAAGCCAGTTGCTCCGTCAAGTATTACGGTTGTCGGCCGTTCGGAAAGTTCAAGTATATCCCATGCCACTTCTGGCACATTGCGCACATAACGTTGCAGACGGACATCACTATCCACAAGACAAATCATAGCCTTTGAATCATCGCGATGTTTTATTTCATAAACTTTTCTGACTGCCTCTGGGTTGGTGGCATCGCATCCAATTCCCCAGACAGTATCGGTAGGATAGAGTATCACCCCACCCTGCTTAAGCACAGCAATTGCTTGGAGTATATCTTCGTTTCTACTCATGATCTTGTAATTTTCTGGATTTTCCAGAGTTTCCGGAGTTTCCGGGAATTTCTAATTAAAATTCTGATGTAAAATGGAAACGGATTTTCTTAAAATCTTCCTGTGCCATTTGCAAGACGTAGCCGCTATCTGCAAGAAAAACATCACGTCCGTCCTTGTCTTTTGCCATATACTGATACTTGCGCTTTTTGAAATTTTCAAGTTGTTCCGCATCATCACTTTCAATCCAGCAAGCCTTATACAAATGTATCGACTCCCAACGGCATTTAGCATTGTATTCGTTCTCTAAACGATACTGGATAACCTCGAACTGAAGTTGGCCAACTGTTCCAATAATCTTGCGATTGTTGAACTGATTGACAAACATCTGCGCTACGCCTTCGTCCATCAACTGGTCGATGCCCTTGTTGAGTTGTTTTGACTTCATTGGGTCATCGTTCTCAATATATTTAAACATCTCTGGCGAGAATGACGGTAAGCCTCGGAAATGAAGTTGCTCGCCTTCTGTCAGAGTGTCGCCAATCTTGAAAGTCCCATTATCGGGCAGACCAACAATATCGCCAGGATAAGCCTCTTCGACTGTGCTTTTGCGTTGCGCCATGAATTGTGTTGGAGAAGAGAAACGAAGTGTCTTTCCATTACGGACATGCAAGTACGGCACATTGCGAATAAACTTTCCGCTGCACACCTTGCAGAATGCTATACAAGAACGATGATTAGGGTCGATATTGGCTGTTATCTTGAAGATAAAACCTGTGAACTTAGGTTCTGTAGGCTCAACCATTCGTTCTTCTGCTTTTACAGGACGAGGGAATGGCGCTATCTTGACAAAGCAGTTCAACAGTTCCTGAACACCGAAATTATTGAGAGCACTACCGAAAAAGACTGGTGCCACATCAGCGTTGCGATAG
This sequence comes from Prevotella sp., assembly GCA_045615485.1. Lineage (GTDB taxonomy): Bacteria > Bacteroidota > Bacteroidia > Bacteroidales > Bacteroidaceae > Prevotella. The sequence continues at coordinate 16,400 of JAZLEX010000037.1, read as the reverse complement.
TCGTCCTCATTGAATGCAGGATACACACCATCGATAAGTTCAAGGTCGTCGTGCAACTTTGCAGCATCACGTTCACCGACGTATGCCTCAAGTTCATTGCTATTGATATCTATTTCAATCTTTTCTGTCACACGTTGCTTATCGGGTGTGAACAGGTCGAGTTTGTTTTCATAGATGTTATACACGCCCTTGAATTTTGCTCCCTGATTGATTGGCCATGACAGCGGACGCACACTGATTTCCAGTTCTTTTTCCAACTCATCGAGCAAGTCGAACGGATCTCGTCCTTCACGGTCCATCTTGTTGATAAAAATGATGACTGGAGTCTTGCGCATACGGCAAACGGTCATAAGTTTACGAGTCTGAGTTTCCACACCTTTAGCCCCATCTACGACAATGATTGCTGAATCTACTGCCGTGAGAGTGCGGAATGTATCTTCTGCAAAATCCTGATGCCCAGGGGTGTCGAGGATATTTACTTTATAGCCTTCGTAGTCGAACTCCATAACGGATGTGGAAACAGAGATACCACGCTGTTTCTCGATATCCATCCAGTCGGAAGTTGCTGTCTTTCGGATTTTATTATTTTTCACAGCACCTGCCACCTGAATCTGGCCACCAAAGAGAAGGAATTTTTCCGTCAGAGTGGTCTTTCCAGCATCAGGGTGAGATATTATGGCAAAAGTGCGTCGTCGTTCAATTTCTGAATACATTTGCTTAAACTTTCTTCCCAGTAAGGTATTTCAATATTAAATGTTTCTTTAATTTTAGTTTTGTCCAACACAGAATATGCTGGTCGGCATGCTGGCGTAGGGTACTCTTCAGTATGCAATGGGCGAACCTTGCAGTCTCCTATTCCAGCGATGCGATGTATGGCTTTGGCAAAATCATACCAACTGATTACGCCCTCGTTAGAAAAATGATAAATGCCCGAAGGGACAGGATTCTCATTCAGATTTCCTATGATACCCATTATTGCCATTGCCAAATCGTGGGCGTAAGTCGGTGTGCCTATTTGGTCAAAAATTACGCCCAACTCGCTTTTCTCATTGCCAAGACGAATCATTGTCTTTACAAAATTATTACCGAACGTGCTGTAAAGCCAGGCAGTACGAATGATTATGCTGTTACGGCATTTTTCCATTACAGCCTTTTCACCTTCGAGTTTGGTAGAGCCATAAACACTATTTGGGCAAGTTGGGTCGGTTTCTTTGTATGGAACGTGATTTGTACCATCGAAAACATAGTCGGTTGAAATATGAATCAGCCAGCCGCCACGATGCTCAATGGCTTCTGCCAGATAAGATGGTGCAACGGAATTGAGTTTTGTGCAGAGTTCGACATTGCTTTCAGCCTTATCGACTGCGGTGTATGCTGCACAATTGACGATTCCATCGATTTTATTCTGTTCCACAAAATCGGCTATTGCCTGCCGATTGGTGATATCAAGTTCAGATACGTCCGTATTATAAAAATCATGCTGTTGGTTGCTTTTCTCCAACAGCTGTATTTCATTTCCTAATTGTCCGTTACAACCAGTAATAAGTATTTTCATCGTTAAAATTCCAATGGTTTTATCTTATCTTTCATGTAATAATCGTTGAGCATACCAACGAAAGTCGTTATTTCTTTCATGGCATGTTCTGTGTCGGGAGATATCTCCTTCTTCTGCAATTTCAACATCATCATACCATACAAGGCATCAAAACAAGTTTCCACCTCGCCATGAGACTGACGCTGACGCTGACTCTGGGTGGCTTGCGACTTACGGCGAAGTTCTACTATGAAAGGCAAAACTTTATAGTACTGCGAATTATAGAAAGGATATTTCGGTGAGGCAAGCAACTGTTCGTTCAGTTCGCAAAGCAATTGCATTGTGGCTTTATTGATTTGCAGATGTCCGCATTTCTGCACCCCTTCTTCACGCATCATACGCACAAGATTGCGCCACCAGGTTTCTTCCTCGTCCATCTGTTCCTCATCCATGTTGAATGTGGAAAGATACTCTTTCCTTATCCGCACAATCTCACAATTATATGCACGAATTATGTCCTCAACCTGCCACATATACAGCAGATATTCGGCAATATTTTCTTTTCTAAGTTTATCAGCGATGAACATTTTCGATTGATGGTAGTGAATATAAATCGGTAACAGTACCAATAAGCATATACAATGCTACAATAACAACAATTATTCCGAGTATATGGTTAATGGTTACTATTGTCTTCAATGTGAAGCGATGACGCAATTTGTCAATATACAAAGTCAGTAAAAACCAAAATCCCACTGCCCCTGCCAATATGCCTGCAAAGCCTAAGCATACCTCAGAATGATGTTCTGGTATGACGAATGAGAACAGAGCAAAGCACGTGGTAAAAATAATAATTATCAGCGGATTAGATAGTGTAATCAAGAATGCAGTCCAGAAATTATGGTACAGTGTACCTTGCTGTTTCTGAGCATTATTACGGACATTTTTCACAGGATTGCTACGATAAGACATAATGCCAAATATCAATAGCATTATGCTTCCAGCAATCTGCAGATAAAAGTGGTTTCGTTCATCTTTGATTAGATCCGTCACGAAACTCATACCCAGTCCGACAATCAAAGCATATATGAAATCGCTGAGAGCAGCCCCAAGTCCTGTGACGAAACCGAACCAACGCCCTTTGTTTAATGTTCGTTGAATGCAAAGCACACCAACGGGTCCCATACCCGCTGAAGCAATTATCCCTATAATAATACCTTTTAGAATTAATTCTAAAATTCCTACTGAATCATACCAAACCATAGAAGATTTACGGATTTACGGATTTTCTGGACTTTCCGGAGTTTCCGGAGTTTCCGGATTTTCCGGATTTTCCGGGGGTTCTGGGGGTTCCGGAAAGTCCGTTTTCGTTTCCGTTTTCGTTTTCGTTTATTTATACGGCAAGAACCAATTATCCTGGTCGAGCAGACTTACTGAAGGATTTTTGTAGTCAAGTTTCTTAGCAAGCCATTTGTTGCCGAAATCAGCTCCGTATGTGCCAGCAAGATTTTTATGACGGGCAAGACGGGCAAGATCATAGAAACGAGAACCTTCAAAGGCAAACTCAAGTGCATACTCATCGCAAAGCAAATCTTCCATCGCATTCTGCACTGCTGCCATATCATCAAGACTGCCTTCTATACCAAACTCTCTCTTCAACTCAGCAAACTTGCGAAGGAGTTCCGACTTATACTGATAAGGTGAACGCAAGCCGTTTACTGCCCCACAACCATGCATGTGAATACCCCACATTGCTTCTGGCTGAATAAGTGAAGCATCAAGTACTCCATTGGCAAGGAATGGGATTGTCGTTGTCAGCATGTCGATAGTTTCAGGACGAATATAACGGTTAGTATCGATACCTTCTGTATATACAATGTCGGTTGGAATCTGATAGTTTGGCAAATCAAGATTGATACCATCCTTCAAAATGGCAAATGCTGCATCAGGATAGCCCATGCGATTCAATGCCTCTGCAAGATGCAGATAGATTGTAGATCCACGATAAAGTATGACATTTGCTGTTCTCTGTTTTTGCACCCAAGTATAAACAGAATCCTCTCTCTCGCCAGGATTGAGAATATTGTCGGCACGACCTTCACCTAATACGGCAGCCTTAATAGGTCGCTGAGTAGGTACTTCGGTTGATACAGGATAATAGTAGAATGCTGTACTGTCTGCCAAACGGTTGAATGCAGATGAAGGATTTACCTGTATTTCATGCAATGTAGGACAAGAACCTGAACGGTCGGTAGAATAATAATCGTAACCGAATACTTCCGGTATTTCGGTGATTGTACCCATCTTATAGTTTACAGCCATTGGGATGTAAGTGATAACATCCGCTGGCATCACACTCGATGTAGAGAATATTGATGTCCACTGAGCACCTGCACTAAACTGTGTTGAATTGTACTGAGAGTCGAAATCGGAAGGCATATTATTGTCGAACGCCCACCTTCTGCGTTGTCCGAAAGGCAATGATGTAAGTTTCTGTGCATTAGCCATAGTTGTCTTGATGTAGTTGAAATACGATTTAGCCGCATTTTCATACTGCCCTGTTTCAAGATACATTTCGCCCATAATAACATCAACTGGAACAAAGCACAATGCTGGGGTGAACTGCTTTGTGGTATTCGACCAGTTTGGCGTTCCTGCATCCAAAACGATGTATCCATCGCCTTGAGTATAGGTAGGAACTGTGAATCCAGCAAATGGCTTCAGGAAATCCGTCTGTGCAGCAACAATCTTTTCAAGATCATACATAGGATAATCATTATTATTGATTTGCGAAATGGTTGTAAGCGGTTCGGTAACGTATGGCACTACTTTATAAGTACGTCCCAACTGCAGATAAGCCCAAGCACGCAATGCTGCTACTGCTGCATATTCGTTGAGCGTGACATTGATCGCACCTGTGTATAAAGTGGTATCACGATGTGCAAGATAATAATTACAGTTATTGATTATCTTGTAATAGCGATATGCACTATCATATTTATTCTCAAGCGAGACAGAGAAGTTTGCCAGTTCGCGCAAGTGCGTGTTTGTATAAGGAGTTGTGCTCACTAAATCGCCACGCATTTCGCCTTGGAAGAAATATTGGTCGGCTGCTCCCTGCATAGCCTGCATAATGCCAAAAGCATAGAAAACAGAGTCCGTCTTCTGATCCAATGCTGGGTCGAATGACTGACGTGTACTGTTGGTTTCAAGCATGTCGGCACAAGAGGTCAACGATAACGATAACGAAAACGATAACGCTAACAATGCAATTGATAATTTCATTCTTATCTTATTCATAACTATATACTATTTGACTGTTTACTTACAAATTGATTTTCACACCGACTTTGAAGTTTCGGCTCTGTGGCAGATTTCCACAATCAATACCTTGATACAATACTCCATTACCAGCACTGAATTCCGGGTCACTGCCTTTATACTTAGTCAGAGTGAAGAGATTGCCAATTTCTCCCCATACAGATATTCCCTGTAACCATGATGTCCAAGATTCAGGCATTGGCACCTGATATGTAAGAGAGAGAGTCTTCAGGCGGAGATAGCTGCCATTTTCAATCCAGCGATCAGAGAAACGGTTGTTGCCCATTGGGTCACCGTATGACAATTTTGGCATTTCAGCAAAATGTTTTTCATAATACCGATGTAAAATATCCAATACTTGCTGATTATAGTATTTTGGCATTTCAGTAAATTGTCCTTCATAATGCCAATGTGAAATTTCCGATACTTGCTGATTATAGAAGTTTGAGCCTGCGTTCAATATGCTACGCTGATAATTATACACATCATTACCAATACTGTAGTTAAAACCAGCATTCAATACGAAACGCTTCCATTTCAACATTGCAAATATATTTCCATAGAGTTTAGGATTAGGATTGCCTAACACAACCTTATCCTGCTTGTCAATCAGTCCATCACCATTCTGGTCGATGAAATGCATATCACCTGCCTTGAAATACTGATAATTTCCTGTTTCATCGGCAAATTTCAAATAGTCACCATTGCCAGCAGCCTTTGCTTCTGCATCGGTAAAGAAAACTCCTGCGGTTTGATAACCATAGAATACTCCTACTGGGCGACCTTCTTCAGTGAGGATGTTATTGTCGCCATAGACTGATGTAGTGAACTTTCCATCAGGCAACTTTGTAACCTCATTCTTATAGTGAGCCATGCTGACTCCGAGTTCCAGTTGCCAGTCTTTCGACATAAGAGGTTTTCCGTTGAGTTCCAGTTCAAAACCTGTGTTTCTCAACGAACCGCCATTACTCCAATAGTTGTTTATACCACCTATTGGATTGTCGAACGATTTCAAGGTAAGCAGATTATTGGTGTTGTGAATGAAGAAATCAGCATTCAAACCCAAGCGGTTGTTAAACATATAGGTCTGCAAACCAACATTCCATTTAGTGGTCTTTTCCCACTGGATATTGTCGTTACCGATGTTGGTAAGCTGTACTCCAATTACGTCATCATTGTAACGTACGGCTGTGAACGAAGAACGGGCTGCATAATTGGAAATATCATCGTTTCCACTCATATCAAAACCTGCGTTGAGTCGCAAATAGTTGATTGCTGAATTCTTTGAGAACCAATTCTCATTACTCATAACCCAACCCAACTGCACGCTTGGGAAAATTGCCCATTTAGTACCTGCAAGACTCATACCTGAAGCATTCTTACCGAAACGGCTATTGGCTTCTGCAAGCAGTGATACAGTGGCAAAATAACGGTTCATATAGTTGTAGTCACCATTAGCATACCATTGGAAATTTTTCCACACATCGTTAGTTCCAGCAATATTCTTATAGCCTGTTGATGCTGAAATTGGAGTATTCTTGTCGTTTGTGACACCTGTGTAATTTGTGCTCAAATCACTATTGTCGTATGAGAAATACGTATAGCGGAAACCTAAATAGGCTGCAATATCATGACGACCGAATTTCTTTGCCCAATCAATGTGAGTATTACTCAAAATACTCGACTGCTTTGCGAACATCTTTGCCGACATACTTGTAACAGTACCCAAACCTTCAATCTGGAATGGAGGAACTCCATTGTATGGACGTGCATACATCTGGGTGTTACGATTAAGCAAATAACTGAACAAAGTCGTGATTTTGAGATTGTCATTGAAAGAGAATGTAGGTTCTACATGAACATTGAAATATGTGTTTCCTGTCTTGTTCTTATTATCACCATTGCCATTTTCAAGTATTGCCATCGGATTGGCTAAAGAATATTCGTCGCCAAGCTGACTGAACAAGTCATCATAATTCGACAGCAGGTTAGTAAAACCACCTTTACCATCGTTTGCTAATTTGTTGTACTGATAAGGACTTACCAATGGCGATTTAATAAGAGAGAGGAAAGTCGGTGAAGTAACCTGTCCTGCTGTAAGGTCGGCTGGTATGCCATCGTCGAATACATTATTGTTAGTATTTGTAAATGACATGTCGAACTTTGTAATCAGGTTCCACAATATCTTAATGTCGGTATTGAAACGCACATTCAAACGGTCGAAATCGTTTTTATTAGCCGTGCTCAATGATTTCACATAACCTACCGACAAATTATACATACCAATATCATCACCACCTTGAACGTTTATTCCGTAGTTCTGTGTGAATCCACTACGGAAAATATCTTTTGTCCAATCGGTGTTGTTATGATAAACATTGTAATAGAAACCATCTGGATCATCATTAAGGAAATTAAACTGAATGTTTTGGTTTTCCTTGAGTAGCATATCAGGCACTGTTCCGAGCATTTCAGTTGCGTATGTGCGATACTGCGTTGCATCCATGAGTTTAGGCAGACGAGGAATTTGCGTAAAGCCAACTGATATATTGGCATCAATACGTGTTGCCATTGAATGTCCACGCTTTGTTTCTATCACAATAACTCCATTCGCACCACGTGCACCATAGATTGCTGTAGCATTCTTCAACACCGTAACCTTTTCAATATCATCGGGTGAGAAATTTGCCAGCATATTAAAGAAATCTCCGTCGTGCAATACGGTACGTGACTGCTGCATATCCTGCTCCACGCCATCAATGATAATCAGCGGCTGAGAGTTGGAATTGATTGAGTTCAAACCACGTATGAACATGCTTGCACCTACAGATGGAGCACCTGTACGCATTGATGACCTTACATCTGCTTGCAGACGACCAGCTATTTCGTTATCAATGGTGAGCGAATTGTTTTGCAAAGTGATTGAACGCTTTGCAGTATAATCCGTACCATCGGCATACATTGTTTTATATGCATCGGAAAGCATCAGCACTTTTATTTGCTGCTTTTCATTGTTGGTCTTGACAGATACCTGCTGAGATGCGAACAATGGAGCCTGAACAAACAATGAAGTTGTAAAGACTGGAACTTTGATGGTGAAATTACCATTTTCGTCAGTCATAGCAACGTAGCGTTTGTCACCTAATGCCTGGAGTCGTGCTCCAGTAACAGGAGCCTTTGTCACCTGATCCAATACTGTTCCACTGAGCGTCATCAATGGGTTAGTATCCTTAACAGCTTTTCGTTTCGGACCTTTCAGTGTTTCAGACATATCCTCTTCTTCCCAATCAGCCTGCCCTGAGCTTCGCCTGTCCTGAGCCTGTCGAAGGATCGAAGGATCTTGTGCCATCACTGGCAACGAAAACGATAACGAAAACGATAACGCTAACAATATAATTGTGAACTTATTTTTCTTCATAACTTAATCCTCCTTCCTTTCTTCTATAAATTTATCTTCTTCCACAGGTACCAGTATAACATTTGCCACACGCAGTATCTGCTCATATTTCTTACGGTTGGTTGCAGTAAATGTGCTTACCAAGTGCGACACCTTAATATTTGGTGCTGCATCTAATCCATAATAGCATATCGGGAACGTGAACTGACCTAATGGAATGGTGTCAATCCGTTCTCTGTTTGTCTTAATGGTATCTTCTTTTGCCGATTTTGCAGAATGGGCTTCATCACCATACAATCTTGTGGATTTCAGTTTTCCAGATGCATCAGTATAGCTCAAATCGCAACGCAAAGCGTATGGCAATCGCAAATCATCTGCTATTGAATTATCCTCAACACATGCAGGAACCATTACCAAATAAATATTATATGCTGTAGAACGTACATTATTAAGGTAGAAATCAACTTCTGGTTTTCCAGAATTTGACGATGGTTCTGCTTTTATGTATGTCAGTCCCTCTTCTTTCGGGTCGAGCTGCTGCTGTGAGATTGGGTCGAGATTGCTTCTCAAAATATTTTCTCTTGAAGCAATTTCGCCTTTTACCTGATAAGTGCGGGCTATAGTCCTTGTGGTCAATGTTGGATTATATGTTTCCCAAGGATAGAATGCCAACGAGTCAACTTTACGCACATAGCCGTTACTCATTCTGACAGGACTATCCATTGTTTTACTAACAATGTATTCACGGTTTGTAAGCAATCTGCCTGTAGTTGAAAGCATTGTGTCTTTAACTTCCTGAGTAGTGGACTGACCTATTAAGAATCGGTTGTATGCTTCATTATTGTTATAATACAAATTATTCACAATATTCTTGCTTGCTAATGAGTCTGTCCAATATGCAGCATCCATAGTCACAGTTTCTGCACCAGCAGAAGGAGAAATGGCACTTGCCGAGCGGCTGTCATCTTTTGAAATTAAATCAAAATTCTGCCAATCAAATGATTTCAGATAATTGTAACAACTTTTGATTGTGTTGTAACTTGCAGTCCATGCTTCGTCTGTTGGGATAAGCATTGTATAGGAACTGTCTTCACTTGTAACATTGGCATTAAGCTGGCGTGTGACAAATGTATTTGTCGTTATCATAACAGAGTCAAGCCATGTCTGCACACCATCCACGATAGGACCTTTTACTGAAGCATGTTCGTCGAGTGTTGTTTGCTCAAACGACTTCAAGTATTTCACAGCCTTATCGCAGCCATTCACATAGTCAAGATATTCATACATGTTGTAATAGAATGGAACCAGTCCATTCAATGTGTGAATCACTCCATTGCAACATCCTATATTAACATCACTTATTTTTGCTTCATCAAATGTAGTATTGGTGAATGTATGCATTTTCTCATTCAGAGTCAGCAAGCGTTCATCTACCACACCTGAAACAGGATGGTTAAAATCGGCAATGTGGTTCTTTACGAATTCCTTCATCAGTCGTTCGTTACCTATTTCCAACAGAGTTGCCGTGTCGTATGTTCCATCTAAAGGTGCCCATACCGTATAGTAGCGGGATGTGTTCATGGCCTCTGAAAAACCTGCTTTTTCCACAAGCATGGCAAAATTCTGAAGCTGTCCGTTCGCCTTGATATTTTCCCATATTGTGGCATTGCCTGACACATTGGGATCGGTTGGAATCGTATTATAATCATTATAATCAGAACAGGAGACCAACGATAACGATAACGATAACGAAAACGATAACACTAACAATACAGTTGTGAATCGTGAATTGTGAATCGTGAATTTATTCTTTTTCATAATTTCTTAATTTTAATCAATACCAATCTTCACTGTAGTTCTGATTATCAACAACAGAAACAGGAACAATTTCAATAAAGTCAAACGACCAACCGAGGTTTTTATCATCCGTAATGAGGTTCTTTATACGGAACCAGTAATCTTCACTCTGCTTCAACTGCATTCTTGCTACTATGTGGCGAATCATTGAAGTACCCCACCCTACTTCTGTACGGCAGTTGGTATTACCTGCAATCTGAGAAACATCTGTTGCAGGACTGGTTATTGTGTTGTATGTACCACGAGAGAAACTGCACGGAGCACGCATGTATCCATTGTTGCGCAGTGTTACGTCGGTCGCAATACCATAATCATCTGTCTGTGCAACATCAACCCAGCCCATGGCTGTAGATGTACTTTCACCAATATGTGGCTGACGGGCATCAAGAGGAATTCCCAATGCTGTCATTCTCTGCACATTGTTAGATGTACCTATATAGAATTGCATCAGTCCACCTCTTTCCATTGGCGGATAGATTACGCGCAATTCGTATGTTCCCGTACGAGGAACGTAAGGCAAACGCACAGCAAAGTCGTACTGATCCCATCCCTGGAACTGGTCGGATTCATGAGATCTCCATGCACCTTGTACGTTGAAGCGCAAGAGAGTGCTCTTATTATAGCACTTAATGCGCTCAAAGTAATCTAAAGGGAATGCTGCGCGGTCTCCGTTTCCACCACCATTAAGTGCCGATACTTCTGTAGGACTGGCTCCACGGATACCGTTATTGATAAGTTCATAGAACATTGTTGATGAATCGACACGCATACGTTCATTCATCACACCATTTGGTACGTTTGAATCGTAAATGAGAATCTTATCCAATCTATGTATGTATCCGTTGTAAGAACTGATGCTTGCAGATCCTGTACGAATAATCTGAACACCTTCCTGCATAACTTGATGCATGGCATCTGAGCCCTGTAAACCGATTTGGTCGGTAAGAGTATTGTTGGCACGCCAAAGATTTATCCACAATGTCAGACGATTTCTACCACCTGGCTGATGATACAATGGCTGCCATATTTTCATCATTGTGTGAGGAAGCATTGTTTCGAAATAGTCTTGTGGTTCGCCTCCGAATGCATAATTCCAGTTTTCGTTGCTTGCTTTCTTAGAGAAATCATATACCAACTGGTCAACTGCCATCGAAGCACCTATTATGTGGTATGCCACAAACATATTTACAACATTGAATGGATTTTCATAATCCGTTCCCGTGCTGATAGTGATTCCTTTTTCATTTATATAGTCGTACCAATCACCAGCATTTCCATACCATTCTTTGCACTTTGCCTCCAATTCTGCAAAATTGTGTATTCCTGCTTTCTCGAATACTGTATTTGGCTCTGCGAAAATAGTATAGCCTATCTTACATTCTTTCGGGTAATAGAGCGAATTGCCATCACGGTCAGTAAATGTGAGATTCTTCCATTCTTTCTTCTCACCATTTTCGTATCTTTCTGCATCTATCAGTTTCTTGTCCCATCCTGTCTTTTGGATAGCCTCTGAGAAAATGCTGAAATCATCATGTTTTGACAGTTCGTCGCATATCACACGTGAAGAACGTGGAACGACATCAGAAATCAAATGCACAATTCCGTTTATTACTTCATTATCCGAAGACGTGATTACTGAAACATTATTCAAAACCGTCCTTCCTAACGAATCTACGGATGAAATAAATGGGCGACCAAGCATTGTGTTTACTGTCACACCTTCACCACCAATATCCATTATCTTGTACAATCCGTTCGACAAATGGTATTTGGCAATATCATTGCAAAGACTGTCGCTGAGTCCCTCCAAAGAATTTTCAGTCAGTCCGTTGTGTGGTATTCTTGCTGTAGAATCATTATACAAACTATCAATATAGTATGCCACACCTTCGTTTGATGGAGCATAACAAGTGTATTGTCCGTATGAAGCCATCATTCTGTCAAGTCCCACTCTATTCAAGATATAACGGAACGAAGACACGGTTGAATCATTCTCGGCGAGAAAATCTTCTATTGTCTGACCTGTGAATGTATATAGGTCGGATTCATCTGGTTCCTTATTGCAAGAAGTCAACGAAAACGATAACGATAACGAAAACGATAACGTTAACAATGCAATTGTGAATTTATTCTTTTTCATATCCATAATATTTTTTCAAACTGTTATTGCTTTTCCCAATTGCCGCCTTTAAAATAGACTGGGTTTTGGTTGAGTTTCTTATTCACGTCTATCTCGCTTTGGATAATAGGCATGTATAGATATGGTTCTGTCGGCATTTTTGCCTTTACAGCACTTCCGCCATTAGCATATTTCTTAATCATGATATCCAACATTGGAGCGTAGTTGTTTGCGTATGGTTCGCCTTGCTCGTGAAGTGTAACATCATAGCGCACTCCCTCTGCATGACGATAGTTATAACGCAACAGGTCAAACCAACGTTTCCCTTCAAAACATAATTCGCGTGCACGTTCCTGAAGCACAAGTTGTTCCAAATCTGATGATTTGTATGTATTCCACTTCAATGAGTCTGATTTTGCATTTGTAGCAAGAGCACGGTTGTTGACTGCTTGTATGAGATTAAATGCCTGACGAGCAAAGATGTTTTCATTGTCGTATTCTGGTTTGCCCGTTTCTTCATTTTGCTTTACGGTGAGCTGTATCAGGGCTTCGGCTTTCATCAACAACAGGTCGGTCAAACGATAGACTATCCAGTTTTGCGCATAATTGTTGTAGTTCCTGTCGTTTGTACGGGCTTGCTGGCTTGATGTTCCTCTACCCATCTGTGCTATCATCTTACGTACATCGAAACTTTCTGCCGTTCCGTTTGTGCCGAACATGCTTTCCCATGCTCGCTGATCGTATGTGGAGGTATAAACATTATTTGTACCTATCAATCCATAGTAAGGAGGGGCTTTCATGTAGCCTGTGTTTGCAGAAGCTGAAGTTTTGTAATACATCTGGCAAAGTCCAGTATTGCTGTTGCTACCTGAAAACTGCCATTCCAACACACTTTCCTGTGAGTTCATCGTACCGAAAATATCTTCATAATATCTGTTGACATCGGTAAGATGAAGCGTATCGGTTTCATCAATTATCTGTCCACGGTGTGGCTGTGATTTGTAATAGGCATCCTTTGATTTTACAATTTTGTCAACCAGTTCGATACATTTTTCGTAGTCAGCACTATTGTGCATTACTGATGCACGCCAAAGATAGACGTCTGCCAAGATTGCATTCACACCATCTTTTGTAATATACCCTACCCTACGCCAATCGCTGAAGTTTGATGTCTGAATGGCATTCTTTTCGGCTTCTGTCAGGTCGGCAATACATTGATCAATAACTGTAGCAGGAGCCACTTGTTCTATATCCAGTTCCTGACTGCTGTTCATGTATGCTCCTGGTGTAACTGGTACATCACGGAACACACGTACAAGATAAAAATAGGCTAACGCACGGAGTGCAAGCAGTTGTGAACGATCTGCCATGTAATCGCCTTCCCTATAGTTAGGGTCTATGGCCATTACGTTCTCTGCCTTCTCAAGCACTATGTTGCAATAGTTGATTACTGAATATAATGTTCCCCAACTGTTGAACATATTGTCTGTCTGAATATTTGCAGTACTTATTTCCTGTAAATCCTGAGCCGTACCATTGTTTATGCTTGTCACATAATCAAGTTCATCAGAACGAAAGTCTGACCATACAATCAACCTTGACATCAAATCTATGCTCAGCATAGACTGATAGGCTTTATTTACAATCTGTGCAACTTCATCTTTTGTCTGCCAGAAATCCTCATCAACAGTCTTATCGTCTGGCAAGAGCACTGTATCAACACAAGAGGTCAACGAAAACGATAACGAAAACGATAACGCTAACAATATAATCGTGAATTTATTCTTTTTCATATTCATATCCTCCTTAAATTAGAATCCAACATTAACACTTACAGTAAATGATTTTGCGCGTGGAGTCTGCGAATTGTCTGTTGCTACTCCCCAACCGCCAATCGAAACTTCTGGATCTACTCCGCTATACTTTGTCCAGCAGAATAGGTTGTTCATTGAACCATACAGTTGCAGGCTGTTCAGCCCTAAACGCTTAATCATATTCTTAGGGAAGTTGTATGAAACCTGTAGATTCTGGAAACGTACAAACGAACCGTCTTCTACGTAGCGGTCACTTCCCTGATAGTTGTATGCTATGTTATACATGGCACGTGGTATTGGGGTGATGTCTCCATCCTTGCGCCAGCGCCAGTTTACGGTAGTACATTGGTTGTATGTATTGAACATTTGTTCCAGGTTCATTCTGGCTGCATTCACAACTTTGTTACCGAAACGATACATGAAACGTGCCTTCAACGACCAATTGCCATATTTGAATGTCAGATTGAAACCACCATTAACCTTTGGCATTGAATTACCAAGATACACAATATCAAGTGCGTTGATTTGTCCGTCATGGTTAATGTCTTCATACATTGCATCACCACCCTGGAACTTGTATGTCTGTCCACCATTTTCATAGTTATAGACCATACGCATTGGTACTCCTGTACTTGACATCAGCACTTTTCCATTCGCGTCAACCACGATTGGGAATGTCTGTCCTGCAGCAAGGCGTTCATTGATTTGTGCTTCAAATTCTTCTGGTGTCCAATTGTTTTCACGCTGAAGATTTGTCAGGTAGTCGTATGTGTATTGATAGACTCCCTTGTAACGGAATCCGTAGATTGAACCTAAAGCATTTCCTGTCTGAATGCGGTTTTGATATGAACCACGACTTGTTGCACTCCATTCAGAATTTACTGCGTCGAGCACGCGCTGATCCATTTCCACAATCTCGTTCATGTTTTGTGCAATATTGAATCCAGCACTTATTGTGAATTTCTTGATTTGCACAATATTGCGTGCATTGAGATTCAATTCCCATCCTATATTCTTCATTGTTCCCACATTGGCGTATGCTATGCTTCCATAACCTGATGTAGAAGGAATAGTAACTGTTTTCTGCAGAAGGTCTGAGGTTGTCTTATAATACCAATCAAAATCTGCTTCTAATTTATTGTCAAACAACCCGATGTTGAAACCTAAGTTATAGGCTTTCGTCTTTTCCCATCTCAAGTCGTCAAGTTTCAGACCATCAAGTGCTGCCACTGGGTAAGTGTTGTTGCCAAACCCATACGAACCTGCTGATGTGTTATATGTATTATAAAATAGGTAGTCAGCATCTGGAGCCTTACCTACGATTCCCCATGAGCCGCGGACTGCAAACATTGAGAGCCATTTTTCTCTCAACTTTGTCAAAAAGCCTTCGTCAATGATGTTGTAACGAAGTGATACGCCTGGGAAATATGCCCACTTGTTTTTCGGACCGAATTTTGAGTTACCATCGGCACGAAGAGAGAAACCTACGATGTAACGTTCCTTGTATGAGAAGTGCGAGTTGAACACTATATTCTGGGAATTTGCCTTACTATTGCCGCTGCCCATTGAATTGACTGCTGCATCTACTGTAGGCGATGTTATTCCGTTTGGCAACTGACTTGTGCTTATTGACTGGGAATTACTTTTCGAGGTATTCATTTCATAACGAGCCAATGCTGTCATGAAGAAATCCTCATTCTTGAAATGAGGTGTAAAAGTCAAATCTGCACGTGCACCGATTTTCAAACGGTTGCTCTCACTATTTGAACTTGCATTATAATTGGTTGATGTCCAAAAATCGGATGACAAGGAGCCTGGCAGATAGTTTGGAACACTACGTGCATAAATATCAAAATCCACTCTACCATTCAACGTCAGACGATGCTGGTCTGAACCAGTACCCAGCAATTCATATTTCAGAGAAAAGTCTGGTGTAATGCGATAAGTCTGATCCTTCTGCCATGCCTGATGTGCTATTGCCACTGGATTACCCAAAGCGCGGATGCTGCTCAGTTCGTAGGATGAGTAATTACCAGAATAAGGGGAATCGCTATGGTCGGATGTTCCTGAAGGATTCATAATATAGAATTCATGTGTGTCTGTTCCATCAGCATTCTGACGATAGATACTCATGTTTGGAGCCATTTTCTGCGCTATAGCTAAAAGACTATAAGATGTACTACCGACTTTCCATGGATAGTTCTGCACATTGTTAGTGTAGGTCAGAGCGAAGTTTGTTGAGAATTTGATTCGGTCTGATACGTTGTAGTCTAACACTAATCGGGTTGACAGACGGTCAAGTTTCTGCTTGATGATGGAACCTGTCTGATGGTCATAGCCTCCAGATATACGGAATGT
>JAZLEX010000036.1:0-9889 GCA_045615485.1 Prevotella sp. | reverse complement strand
ATTGGAGTTGCTGTCAATCCATGCACATAATGAGCTTTGACGAATTTGAGAACTTTCTCAAACGTAACAGACGAGACATGATGGCACTCGTCCACAATGACCATTCCGTAGTCTTGAACGAACGGCTTTACTTCTCCATCCTCAAGGCATGACTGCATCAAAGCAATGTCAACAACTCCATGGATGGTGTTTGTAGTGGAGTCCAGGCAACCTATTGGGTGGAACGCTTTCCTGCGTCCACTCTTTTTGATAGGCTCAGACTCATTATAATCAATATCCAGAAACTCGCTCAATCGTTCATGCCACTGTGTCAGCAATGCTTTGGAATGGACGAGAATAAGCGTGTTCACCTTTCTTCTTGCAATCAGAGATGCCGCTGTAACTGTCTTTCCAAAGGCGGTGGTTGCATGAAGTACGCCATTGTCAAAGGGAAGCAATGATTCGATTGCATCAAGCTGTTCCTCTCGTTCTGTTCCTAGAAAAGTGACAGGTATTGACCTGCCATGATTTGTTTCGTCAATGATGGTGTATTTCGCCCCATTTGATTCAAGCAATTTTATGATTGCCTCTTTGCAACCTCTTGGCATCGCAAGGTAGTCATCTGTAATGTCAAAGCATGATATAATGCGTGGGATTCCGTATGTGGACATACGCATTGCTTGCTTCTTGTAGAACTCAGGATTGCGGAATGCTGCAATGCGTTTGATATGGTTGAGAACTTTTGCAGAAACTGAATTGAGTGGAATATATATCTTGTCTGCTACAGTGATAATTATCGCTTTGTTAAAATCTGCACTGTTGATATTTTGAGGAGTTGGAATTACCCATGGCTTGCTCTCGCTTGACGTTGACAAAACTCCTAAATCTTCATGGATATGTTGTTGCAGAATAATATCGATCTTTTGTTCTTCAACCTTTTGAACTTGCGCAAGATAAGCCCATTGGTCTTTGTACGCAAGGAACTTATCATCAACGAACACACTATTCAATTCCCTACGCGCCTTGCCTTGTAATGGCAGAGCAACGAGATTTCCAAATCCTCCTTCTGGCATTCTATCTTGGTTTGGAAAGAATCTGTCATAAGAGTCGAATGCCATTCTTCCGTCACGGCTCATCGCTTCTGTCAGAATCGCATTACCAAGTCTTCGTGCCTTGTAAGCAGGAACAACAGCGTCAAAGAATATCCAAACATGCGCTCCGTTTCCAGAGCGTGAGCGTTCAATAGAGTAAGGTAAGTTCCAATCACGGCAGACGCCAACAAATGCCAGCACATCATCCTTGTACCCATGCTTGCAGCTCTTGTCGTCGAAGTCAGTACATAGGAAAGCGCAATTGTTATCTGGCATGATGGCATAAATACCTACCACATCACATCCGTTTTCGTCATTACCTATCAGATGCCGGCAGATATCATCATACCCTAGTGGCTGTAAATTACGGTTTGGACAATCCGTGCATTTGACAGCCTTTTTATCACATATTCCTCTTTTCCATTCATTTATGCAAACAGGTTGATAGCCACCTTTGTTTGTGGCCTTGCTATACCACCTGCGAGCAAAGATGTCCTCACGTCCTCTGAAGAGATTTCGAAACAGTGCAATACGTTGTTCAATATTGAGATTAACTGGCGGAAAATGAATTGGAGAATACAACGAAACAATGCTTGCCTTTTGTTTGTTTGACTTCGGTACATACGCAAGCCCATGTTCAAACAAAAGTTTCTTCATTTCTGCATTCTCTTGGCGAAGAATTTCCAGTTCCTTTTGTAGAATCCTATATTGCTCTTGCAGTGTGTCCATTGGATTGCTTATATTTTAGGACGATAATATCTCTTGCATGTCTTAGTATAATCAGTCGGTGTGTTCTTTGGTACGCACAAACTCTGATAGCAACCACAATTGCCCATACCGTCTCTGTTTGCCTAACTAAGGTTTCTGTGCAGTCAAAACATGACCAATCAGACGAATCCGTCCGTCAGCCATGATTACCAATTGTCAGGTTAGAATTTCCTGATTTCTGCCATCATACTCGAACGTCTTTTGTATTGCATACGGAAGAATTCTGCCAACTCATGAGCAGCAGCCTTGCCCCCTTTTAATTTACACATATTCTCCATTGCATAAGCAATGCGATGATATGCCTTGGCATTGACATTTCGTTCAGCATCTTTCCTGAGAATTTCGTTGTATCTGTCCAACAGCTCTTCTGCATATTTCTCTCCAACAGCCTCCGAATAGTTGTTCAGCATGTCAGCGTCATATAAGGAATTCTCCATAATAATGACAAACAGCTTTTCGGAATCTCCCTCTTCGGCATAGATGTCGGCAAGATTACATCTTCCCCATAATGTTTTTCGAGACAAATTGGCATCTGCGAGAAGCTCTGACAGATATCCTTTCCATATCGTTGGCTCAATAAGTTCCTTTAGTTTATGATAGTATTCCTTATGTCCACCTTCATTTATAAATAAGTCACGTGTGACTTCTATCAGTTTTTCCTTCTGGTTTGTTTTCTCATACACTTCCTGCAACATCTTACGCCAATGGTCAGGGTGCATATATCCAGTTGTTGTTGATGCTATTGCAATGCCTTCCTCTGCATAGGAAATGGCTTTATCGTATTTGGATGAGTCTATACTGTGCTTTATAGCTTTTTCCCTAATCCGTGGCAGATGTAAATATTGCTTCTCTATATTGTCAGCATCCTCTATTCTGTTCATCTGCCGGAGCAGTTCAATCTTTCTCGTCACGTATGTGTGCTCGTCATATTGCCCCTTGTGTTGCTTTATCTGGGATTCAAGAAGTGAGAGTGTGTCTTCATCTCTCATGACTTTTTTGGTGACATTCATAAGCATTTTATCAAAGTCAAATATGCCGTAGTTGTCAAGGTCGTGTGGTAAACTCGTCCGTGAAATTGCCTTCAGTTCTTCAATAAGAGTCTCTTGTACTTTTGGCGTAATATATGGATGATCAATAGCTTCTAACAATAGTTTTTCTGCCTGTTCACATTCATATACTCCAACATCCTCATAATCCACATCATTAAAGAATGACTCCTCGTCAAATTCTTTGCTGAACATACGAAAGAACTCAACGGCAATTGTGGCAGCGGCATCAGCATTACCCAAATCCAGCAGTTTCTTGCCTTCATTGATTACCGTCATCGCAGAACAAAAGACACTATCCCAATCGGTAATCTCGAAACTGTGCCATCGATTGCCAACATCCTTGGTTTGACAGAACGCATCTTCCATCATTTCAACATAGTCTTCTAATGTATCTTCGTTGTCCATATATTTGGAAGCAAGAAAAGACTGCAGCTCACGTTTAAAGCTCGCATTTTCTTCTGCATAACCAAGTAAGAATGAGATAAAATCTTCACGTGTGGCCAACTGCATCAGTTGTTCTAACTGATTAGAAATATCTTTATGTGCCATAATTTAAAAAAGAAATTAAGTATATGAAATTTTGTCAATCTTTCAAATTTAGTGCAAAGGTACTTCTTTTATTTCAATCCACCAAATAATCTTGCAATTTTCGGTTGTTTGATGAGATTTTGTTCGGTTATTTGTTGTTTTGTGCCAGATACATGGGGAGAGAGTCGTTTCTCTGGCAGCGTCTCCTTCGTCGATGCAACCAGTTACTAAGATGCTGGCTTCCAGCCAGAACCAGACAGGGAAAATTGGATGGCCTTAATAGCAGACTTTTGTATAGGTGAGTAGTTACACAGCATGTCAGGAATCGTTAATTTTAGTTAAAAAGTAAGGAAAGTAGGATGGTTAAACGCGATTTTTGAACTTTTTGAACGATGCTGACTATTGACTCTGACAACTGACTCTGACTCTGCGAACTTTTTGAACCATTTGAACGGTCAAGATTTGTTTTTTGGAAAATTGCACTATTAGAGTTTGGCAAAGATGAAACGATTCTTTCCGAATTGGTCTTTTTTTATTTTGATTTTGGAAAAACCTTTTTCTGTCAAACTATCGGCTATTTGTTGCGAGAAGAGCGGATTTATTTCAAAGCATAGCATTCCTCCTTCAGATAAATGTGTGAGTGAATAATCGCCGATTGCATTATAGAACAGCAGTGGGTTGTTGTCGGGAACAAACAGAGCTTCGGCTGGCTCGTAGTTGAGTACATGAGCTTGCATATCGGCACGTTCAGACTCGCAGACATAAGGTGGATTGGAAATGATGAGATTAAAGGCTTTACGGTTTTGCGGTTTTACGGTTTTACGATTCGAACGGTTCTGAACAGTTCTGAACAGTTCTAAACGGTTATCGTTTTCGTTATCGTTATCGTTAATATTCAGTGCATCGGCATTGAAGAAATTCACTTTGGCATGGTGTAGTTTTGCATTTTTCTTTGCAATGTTGAGTGCTTTTTCGGATATGTCGAATGCTGATATGCTGGAATGTTTGAGTTCTAATGACAGAGTTATTGCAATGCACCCACTGCCTGTGCAGCAGTCGAGTATGGAGAGGGGTTGAGGGTTGAGGGTTGAAGGTTGACTATCGTCTTCCTCGTTCGCACCTCGGCATAATGAAAGCGAGCTTTCCTTCTGCTCTCGGTTTGTCGTCGGTTGAGGGTTGAAGGTTGAAGGTTGAGGGTTATTGTTATCGTTATCGTTATCGTTAATTATTTCTGTCAGGGTTTGTCTGATGAGTTCTTCGGTTTCGGGACGAGGAATGAGCACGTCTTGGGACACGACGAACTCCCTTCCGAAAAAATCAGCCTTGCCTAAGACATATTGCACAGGTTCTTTTTGCAGCAATCTTTTCAGAATGTCTTGCAGCAAGGATTTGTTGTGCGCAATTATGCTTGTGGCAGAGTCGGAATAGATTTGAGCGAGAGATAGTCCGAGAGCCTTCTCGAATACCAGCCTTGTGATGGCTTTTGCCTCGCCCAGTTCATACTCTGATGAAAGGGTTTCCCAAAATTCACGATAGCTCATAGGAGGTTGGTTGTTTGGTAGATTGGTTGTTTATGCTTGTCGGAGTATTTCTAAATTGTACATTGTAAATTGTAAATTGAATTATGTCGCCCATACAGGGCTTAAATGAGAGATAACGTCCTCATACACAGGGTTAATCACCCTGTGCTATATTATACCGTCCTTACAGGACTTATGAGATAAAAGCTCTGTAGGAGCATAATAACATAGCGTAGGGTAAAACCCTACGTATTTAGGATTTCCACTAACTAAAGCGCTGTAAGTGTCCTTCGACAGGCTCAGGATAAACTACATAATTTCATATTGTAGTTGCCGATGTTGGTCAGACATACCTGTCTCCTTGGTTCAAAAAGGCTGAGTAGTCACGTTCCACGATCAGTTTCATCTGTTGTATTTCATTCTTCAAGCCTGGCTTGATAATCCCACCCACCATCTGCAAACAATGGTTGCCAACTAAACGACTAATCTACCAATCTCCCAATAATGATTGAGGGTTGGTGATTGATGATTTTAAAACCTTCAACCCTCAACCCTCAACCCTCAACTATTACAATACATAAGGTGGAATTATTTCAAAAGATATTCGCGTATTTCCTGAAGATCTTTGTTCATTTCTGCCATCTGTTGCTTCATCTGTTCTAAGTTGACAGCATTAAGTTTTTCCAAAGGTTTGATGGCATCACAAATCTCATTGAGGTTAGGGTCGTAAGTTTTCAACTTCTCAAGTGCATTCTGGAACAATGCTATGCGATAGGTGATTTTTGAAGCATTTTCATCAGTGAAGCTTTCCAAGAGCTTACCACTTGGGTCTTGAGAGATGAGGTAAAGTTCTTCAACCATGTAAGCTGAAGTTGTTTCCCAGAAGAAGTTGATACGTCCGCTTTCTTTTTCAGCATTATAGAAATCTGTGATAATTTGTTCGTGAGTAGCGGTGTCGGCTGCTTCTATGAAAACCTTGAATGCTGGGTCGTCAATATCAACAACCATTTTCTTGATTGCTGCTTCGTATTCATCAATAGGCTGACCATAGATTTGTGCTACATATTTGTCAGCAGAAAGTACAGCTATTGCGCGATATTTCTGAGAGAGGGCAACAAGATCGTTTGTTTCTGCAGGATTGAAAAGGAAATCAGGCTTAACCTGCTTTTCTGCTTCTGTGAGTTCGAGTTTTCCTTCCTTGATAGCAAGTATAAATGGAGTATCGTCCATCTTTGAGAATTCTGCTGCCAGACTATCAATCTGCATCTTAATCTCCTGTTCAATCTGGTCTTGTTCGAACGATGCTTCTGATACGTTTTCAACAGCGGCTTCCTGTTTTGGTTTGTTGCCGCATGATACTAATAATGCAACTGTTGTAAATGCTAAAAATAATTTTTTCATAACTAAATGGTTTTAAAATAAATTGTTGATAATAATGTTTTAAAGATTGTGATTATTTTTTTCTGATTATTCGTCCTGGGAAGTCGTACATTAGGGATAATATCATACAAACAGACATTAAAAGCAGTATTGACAGATTGAACCAAAGCGTTTTTATGTGCCATGATCCTAATATCTTCTCGCTACTATAGAATGGTGCCCGACCATTATGTGTCATTGGCTCAAGATAGATGAAACCGACATTAGGTACGACATGGTTGTCGATGACCTTGCATGTGTGTTCTGCATGAGAGTTGAGTACTAATGTTTCCAATTGAGTGTTGTAATGGTCGCGTTTTAATTGCTTGATGGCATCATGACCATACTCATGAATCATGCCAGACACTATTTTGTCGGCTGCCAAAGTCGCCTTGTTTCCACGTTGTTCAAGGATTTTTTCTGCTGCCTTGAAATAGCTTTTCAATGATTGATATGAGTAGTCACCATTGTAAGGCTCAATATCACACACGTATGCCAATCGTGGCAATGAGTTTTTGACAGTGAGCATGTGGTTGCTGATTTCCTGGGCAGAGTAATTGTACTTATTGCGATTCTTTTCTTTGGAACGCATTGTTTCAATTTGGGATTCCAGTTCGTACAAATAGGAATTATCATAGAACTGAGTGGAATATTTTTCCTTATTGAGTTCAAAGAAATTCTTTTCGTAGTCATTGTCGGTAAAAGATGTCACTGCCAAAGCTTCAAATGCCCAACGGGATGGGATTATTTCTCCGATGAGAGGTACATTACCTGTCTTGCTACGTGGGTTGAGGTCGGAGAAGTTTACCACCAGTCCGCATAACAGAATCTGAGGAATGAGCAAGATAGGTATTGTGATATAGATAGCCACTATGGAGTTCATGCATTGCGACAGGAACAGTCCTGTTAATGCGGCAAGGAATGCTGCTGCAAATAATATGAGCCACCATGTGAAGAACAAGTCAGTAATGCCCATTATCAAATTGCCAACTACAACGAACAACAGTGTTTGAATAAGTACCACACAAGCCATGTAGATAATCTTGGACCAGATGTAGCTTTTATACGACAGGTTGAGGAACTTCTCACGTTTCAGCAATGCACGGTCTTTAATGATTTCTTCGGCACTGCCACTCATTCCAAGGAATATGGCAACTATTATAGCCATGAAATAGTAGGTTACCAAATTGCTGTTGTTGAGTATGCTATAACCTTCAAGTGGCGCATAATGAGTCAGCAACGAACAGATGAGCGCCAGAATAGGAGCCTCCAAGAGAGTGATTCGTATGTATTGCTGATTTGTTATCTTTGCTCTGAAATTTCGCTGTATAAAAATTCCTATTTGCTTAATGAAATTTGGTTTATGCTGTTCGGTCTTTGGCAAATCTTCTATCTGTTCTTTATTCTCTTCAATAGTCTTTAGATATAGTTCATGCCATTCCTGCGGAGTTTTCTTGCGTTTGCTGGTCAATTCGCCTGTATCATTTAATGCTTTTTCATCAATGATATTGAGGATGATTTCAGGGTTGACATTGCCGCAAGTTGGACATGTGCTCACATTGGCATCAGCATAGTTTGCAGCCTGCTTGAAGTAAGTGATAGCTTCGATAGGATTTCCTGTATATATTGGGTATCCTCCTTTATCGAGCAGCCACAGACAATCGAACAATTTGAATACATCAGAGGATGGCTGATGAATGTTTGTAATCACCAATTTGCCTTTATATGCCTGTTCCTTAAGCAGGTTGACAACCATCTCGGTATCGGCAGATGATAATCCCGATGTAGGTTCATCCAAATATAGGATGGCAGGTTCGCGGATAAGTTCAAGTGCGATATTCAGACGTTTGCGCTGACCGCCAGATATATATTTGTTGATAGCCGAACCAACTTTCAGGTCACGTGCATTTTCAAGTCCCAAATCGGACAATATGGACATAACCTTTTGGTCAAGTTCCGCATCAGGCATTCCATCAAAGCATAGCTTGGCGGTAAACCACAGATTCTGATAAACGGTGAGTTCTTCTATTAGTAAGTCATCCTGCGGCACAAAGCCAATCAGTTTTTTTGCTTCTTGTTCGTTTATGTCGTGACCATTTATTGTGATGGACCCTTTCTGTGGATGCAAGGTGCCGTTCAGCAATGAGAGGAGTGTGGATTTGCCAACTCCACTGCTTCCCATTATGGCTACGAGTTCACCACTGTGCAGACTGAAGGTGAAATCGTGTAAACCATTATCACTTCCATCTTTAAAACGGAAATCAATGTGGTTGCCACAAAGTTTGATTTGCTGATGATTAGTGCCTTCGATAGCATCCTTATACGGCATGAGCACATTGTAGTAGTACAATGTTTTGTCGTGGCTGCATTTCAGCACACCACTTCTTTGCCAGATTCGGAATGCTCCAGGATGCAGCACAATATCGTTCATGGTGATGCTGCAACTGCCATGATATGTGAAAACAATTTGGCTGAACTGTTGCAGGTAAAGTGTTCTTATCAGTCCGCCATTGCCATCGTATGGAAATTCACGCACATTTTTGCTCGTAGTACCTGTTGTGACAAATGCTATTAAATCATCATACAATGCATCGTCAATATTGAATTTTTCGGCTACGCATTTGAATGTGCTTCCAAACTCTTTTTCCTGTTTGGTTTCGGCATAGACTTCCATCAGTCGCAGCAGCATCAGAGTTTGTTCTTCTGCAGAAATTTTCCCTATCAGTTGAGAACATATATTGCTCACGAATGTGTCAACATCAAGTCCAGGCATTTCTTCATATAATCCGCACAGGTCATTGTACAGAGCCAATGAAGATTCCAAATCGCGTACTCCGAACTGGTGGATAAGATAATTAGAAATTATCTGTTTGGATAATTCCTTGTCAACTTTATTCTTTGTACTGAAAAGAGCAAAAAGATTCAGTAAGCTGGACAGTATTACGTCACTCATTCCCTATGCAACAAGATATTTTTTGCAAAGATAAAAAAACTTTATTAACTTACCAAACAATATGGTCGTATTATTGTAAATTAAGTAAAAAATTTATTTAGCAACCCACGAGATGTCTTTACCAAAAACTTCTTCCAAAGTAATCTTTTCGGCTTCTTTTTTTGTCAGTTGTTTCGACCATGCTACACGTTTTGAAGTATCGGCTCCTGCACCATAATTCTTGTATTCCATATAGCGTGCAGTCTGTTCGTTGGTAACTTTACCCCAGTTGTGCCAACCTTCGGGGCGGATATGTCTGCCTAATTCGCAGTTCATAAACAGAGTATATCCGTATGGTCGCCACGGACGGCCAAGATAGCATTTTGTTGCAGCTTCATCGTTGATAATCCTGCATTTGTTGAAAATATAGCCATATTTCACATTTTCGGGTGTTGAGGCTGCTGTAACGTAACTATTTACCTTGTTTTTTATAGTGCAGCCCTCAAACCATGCCGTTGACGGACCGAAAATAAAATCAGTTGTGCCTTCTATATAACAATCCTTGAAATATAGATTTGTCTCGATTCCACCAGTATAAATTGT
>JAZLEX010000035.1:0-4160 GCA_045615485.1 Prevotella sp. | reverse complement strand
GCCAGTTACATACGTTGAAAGCCTGTTTGCAATAACCACCTTCATAAACAGGCCCATTACAATGTAGTAGTAGCCGGAAGCAATACCCACGGACGGTTTTGCATTTATGTTTTCATGCCACTCCTTATAGCGTTGTATAGGACCGGCGATAACCTGAGCAAAGAAAGTCACGTATGCCAGAAAAGCTACAGCATCTTTCTCCGGATTTATTTTTTTGTAATAAATATCAGCAAGATAGGATATAGACTTGAGGATGTAATAGGACATGCCTATTGGCAAAATCAAATATATAATTTTACTCCATACGCCACCAAGGAGTATATCTATAGGCATCCAATATTTGAACGCACATAACAGAGCAACCAAGGGAATTATACCTATTAATGCAGCACTCTTCCTATTGCTTGCAGTATCTATCTTCTTTCCACAAAAGTAAGACCAAAGACCTGCAAATAGCATGACGATTAAATACTTTGGGCTACATAGATAGTAGAACGCCAAATTAAACCCTAATAGCACGTACTTCCGCACTTTCATAGGGTTAAACCTATATGCAGCTACAGCAATAACAGCAAAAGCTATGAAATGTAACAGGTTTCCAGATAAATTCATATCTTGATTTAGACTGAAACAACCCCACAATCGCTCAATCAAATGCCACGAGCTTGTCTAATGCAGCACTGAGTCCGTCCTTATTCTTTCCACCAGCAGTGGCGAAATGTGGCTGACCACCACCGCCTCCCTGAATGAGCTTACCTGCTTCGCGAACCATCTGACCAGCATTCAGATTGTGGTCTTTTACAACGTCTTGACTAATCATTACGGTAAGAAGAGGTTTTTCACCTTCGTATGTGCCGAGAGCAACAAACAGGTTTTCTGGCTGTGCCTGCAGGAGTTTGAAGGCAAGGTCTTTTGCAGATTGTGCCGAGATTGCCAAAAGTGCCTTGACAACCTTGATGCCATTGACTTCGTATGCTTTTCCCAACAGTTTTTCTTTCAGTTCTTCAACTTTCTGTGCCTGAAACGCTTCTATCTCTTTCTTCATGTCAGAATTTTCTGACAGGAATTTTTCGATTGTGACTTTAAGGTCTTTTGCGTTGTTGAACAAAGCTCGTATCTCTTTCAGAGTGTCTTCCATGTAATAGACAGCCTCTTCAAAGGCTACTCCTGTGATGGCTTCTATACGACGGATTCCTGCTGCAACACTGCCTTCGGATGTGATTTTGAACATTCCAATGCGACCAGTTGAACTGGTGTGTACACCTCCACAGAATTCAATGCTCTTTCCAAACTGTACAACACGTACTTTGTCGCCATATTTTTCGCCAAATAGTGCGATGGCTCCCATCTTTTTGGCTTCTTCGATAGGACATTCTCGTTTTTCCTGCAAAGGCAAGTCTTCGCGAATACGCTCGTTCACCAATCGTTCTACCTGACGAAGCTGCTCGTCGGAGACTTTTTCAAAATGTGAGAAGTCAAAACGCAGCATATCAGGTGAAACGTATGAACCCTTTTGTTCTACATGTTCACCGAGTACTTCTTTTAATGCCTGGTCGAGCAGGTGGGTGGCAGAGTGATTGGCTGCACAGGCGTTGCGCTTGTCAATGTCAACACACGCCATAAATTCTGCCTCTGGATTTGCTGGCATCTTTTTTGTCAGGTGAACGCTCACGCCATTCTCGCGTTTGGTATCGAAAATCTCAATTGTCTCAGCATCGTTGACCAGTACTCCCTGATCGCCTACCTGACCACCCATTTCACCATAGAAAGGAGTCTGGTCGAGGATGAGCTGATAGTATGTATTTTTCTTCTGTGTTACCTGACGGTATTTTGTGATGTGGCAACTGTATTCGGTATAATCATACCCAACGAATGTTGTTTCAGCGGCATTGGAGTTAGTTTTGCGGTTATACGGTTTTACGGTTTTATGGTTTTCGTTTTCGTTATCGTTATCGTCAGTGTCAGAGTTACTGAGCACAATCCAGTCGCCAGTCTCAACGGCTGCAGCATTACGGGCACGTGCCTTTTGCTTTTCCATTTCAATTTCAAACCCCTGTCCGTCAACTGTCATTCCATTTTCACGGCAGATGAGTTCTGTCAGGTCGAGAGGGAAACCGAAAGTGTCGAACAGAGTAAAAGCCTTTTCTCCATTAAGCACACCACCTTCTGGTGTAGTCTTTCTGATTACTGCCATTTCTTCATTGAGAAGTTTTATTCCATTAGCCAAAGTGCGAAGGAACGACTCCTCTTCTTCCATGATTACCTTACCGATAAGTTCACGCTGTGCAGGCAGTTCTGGATAAGCATCACCCATTTCACTGATAAGTACAGGCAAGAGCCTGTAAAGGAATGCCTCTTTTTGGTTGAGGAAGGTATAAGCATAACGGACAGCACGACGCAGAATACGACGGATGACATAGCCAGCCTTTGCATTGCTTGGCAACTGACCATCGGCAATGGAGAATGCCACAGCACGCAGGTGGTCGGCAACAACGCGCATGGCAATGTCGGTCTGCTCGTTCTGCCCATATTGCAGATTGCTCAATCTGCTTATTTCCTGAATTATAGGTTGGAATACATCTGTATCATAGTTGGAATGTTTGCCTTGCATAGCACGTACCAAGCGTTCAAATCCCATTCCTGTGTCGATAACCTTTGCTGGCAGTGGTTCAAGACTGTCATCAGCCTTGCGGTTGTACTGCATGAAGACAAGATTCCAGATTTCAATCACCTGTGGGTCGTCTTTATTTACAAGTTGACTACCAGGAACTTTAGCCTTCTCTTCAGCAGTTCTTGAGTCAAGATGAATCTCCGAGCAAGGACCGCAAGGACCAGTGTCGCCCATTTCCCAGAAATTATCATGCTTGTTGCCATTCAGAATATGGTCTTTTGGCAGATGCCGTTCCCAGATGCTGGCAGCTTCGTTGTCGCGTTCCAGTCCGTCTTCTGCCGAACCTTCAAAAACGGTAGCATATAAATCCTTTGGATCGAGTTTCAGAATGTCAACCAAATATTCCCAAGCCCAGTCAATAGCTTCGCTCTTGAAATAATCGCCAAAACTCCAGTTGCCAAGCATTTCGAACATTGTGTGATGGTAAGTGTCGTGACCAACTTCCTCAAGGTCGTTGTGCTTTCCACTCACACGCAGACATTTCTGCGAATCAGCCTGACGGCGGTTTTGTGGCACTTTGTTACCTAAAATAATATCTTTGAACTGGTTCATTCCAGCATTTGTGAACATCAATGTCGGGTCGTCTTTGATAACCATCGGAGCAGATGGCACGATGAGATGTTGCTTACTTTCAAAAAACTTTTTGAACGATTCTCTAATTTCTTTTGCTGTCATAAGTGTGGGTGTTATTTGCGGTTATGCGGTTCAAATTGTAAATGAAATAAATTGTAAATAAATTGTACATTGTACATCGTAAATTGTAAATCTATTTTGCGGTTTTGCGATTAAATTGTAAATTGTAAATCTGTTTTATCGTTGGTCAAGTTGCTTTTTTATCAGCATCAGTTCATCGCGGATGGTGGTTAGGCGTGATAATACTTCGTTTGTCTTGTCAACCATTTTGCGATTATTCTTCATCAAATCCACCGCAGCATCCAACTTGAATCCACGGACTTTCACCAGATTATAGATTACCTTTATTTCCTCAATGTCGGCTTGAGTATATTGACGCACTTTATTGCCTGTTGTTTTAGGACGTATTGAAGGAAATACTGTTTCCCAATATCGAAGCAGGCTGGCATTCACGCCAAACATATCGGCAACCTCTTTGATGGAGAAGTAAACTTTTAGTTTTTTATTGGTTTTTAATGGCATAATCCCAATTTTCGCGCAAAATTAGTGCAAACCGAGTGAAATACAAAATAAAAAAACATTTTTTAATTTTATTTCCGAGGTGCCGCCTAATTTCAACAAAGTTAAAATTAGTGCAAACCGAGTGAAATACAAAATAAAAAAACATTTTTTAATTTTATTTCCGATGTGCCGTAACTACTCAGCCTTTTGATTGTTTGGTCGTTTATGGTTGTCGGAGTATATGGAATTCTCGTGCAAACCGAACACAATGAAGCTTGCTTAATTGTTGAGGTGTAGCCGAGAATGGACGCGAAGCATCAATTATGTCGCCCATACAGGGCTTAAATGAGATAAC
>JAZLEX010000034.1:0-2776 GCA_045615485.1 Prevotella sp. | reverse complement strand
CCCTGCATTCGTCAGCGTGAAGTCTGTTGTGGAAGATGTATTTCGGAACAGGTACGGAACGCCTGCTTTCACCGTCTCCACCTTCGTGAATACCAGCGAGCCTCCGCTTGCCGTCGTCATTTCTTTCAATTCATAGAACTCCAGTCCTTCCATGCCGCCGGTCGGTGCGAATGGCAGGACGATGGTCCCCCACTTGTCCTGCTCCAATGTGCGGTGGTACTGTGCACCGACAAACTTTAGATTTTTCGGCAATGATGTAGTGCC
The DNA here is from genome assembly GCA_045615485.1 of Prevotella sp. Lineage (GTDB taxonomy): Bacteria > Bacteroidota > Bacteroidia > Bacteroidales > Bacteroidaceae > Prevotella. Next base: position 2,512 of record JAZLEX010000034.1, on the reverse strand, counting down.
TATGAACGGCTTGTCACTGTCGGTGAGATCAAGATGACTGTTTGCATTCCAGAAATAATTATTTTCAATATTTGGCAGAGACTTAAATGTCATAAGAGTAGCGTCACAGCCCTGGAATGCAAACATACCGACACTCTTCAATGAAGGGCCAAATGCAAGAGACTTTATGTTAGGGCATCTACCGAAAGCTGCCTTACCGACACTTTCCAGCGATGAAGGCAATTGCACGTCAACAAGCGAACCGTTGTTATAGAATGCCAGCACACCAATACTTTTCACCGTTGAGGGGAAATGTATAGATACCAAAGTGTTGTAATCTGTGCAACTATTGTCATTTATGGCTGTAACTTCCTCGTTGAAGGTTATTATGCTGACACCATAATCACTTTTATACGTATTGGTCTTGATTGAGGTATTAAACGCTCCACTGAAAGACAATGTCTTATTATCTGTGGTGGAATACCATACTTCATTATTTTTAATGGTCGGGATTTCGATAGGATTCACACTTGTAAATGTATTTGTGCATTCCTCGTTAGTGAAATCCTCGTTGCACCGCTGACAATGCCAGTGGTGCTTTATTCCTGTTTCGGTTGGTGTGGGCAATACTACTGCTACATATTTAGCATCATGGTACGTCCAGGTTGAAGGCTCTGAAACAGCTACCAGTGACAGATTGGCTTTTTGGTAATACTTGCCACAATCACCGCAATGCAGATAGTAAGCCTTTGTGCCATCGCACCAACTCAGGTTGCGTGAGTTGAAACTATGCAGACCGCTCTGTGCAACATCGCATTTCGTCACGTTAACGTAACCGACAACATCATCATGATACACGACATTAGTTCCGTTAAACTTTGGGAGTTTGTCGGTTCCTATTTTCTGGCTCCATTGTGTACCCATTGCCTTGCCGTTGAGTTTCCAGCATACCTCACCGCTTGCAAAGGCATCGCTGCTCAGAGTTTCTACATTATTGACCTTGCCGGTGCAATTACCATCATATCCATTTATCGCATTGTTGCTGACACCAGCAAGCGAGTAGCAGTTATCTATGCCGTAGGTTACATTCGGGTTACTGTAAACTATGGCAGTAATGCCACCGCCGCCATTGTAGATGTGACCTATGTTAAAGCTGTTCGTAATCTGTGCGTTCACCCAGCACGAGCTGGTGATGCCTCCTCCCCATGTCACCGTGGCAGCATTATAGCAGTTGTCAATGAGTCCGTATGCCATGTCGCCGCAGATGCCGGCGTTCCATTGACCTCCGCTCATATAACTGTCAACCAAGCCGAGGTCATGGATATAAGCTCCTTCGCCTGTCCTGCCGAACAGTCCCACGCACGAACCTTTCTCACTTTGGCTATGGTACAATCCGCTGATGGTATGGCCGTCTCCGTTGAACTCTCCACAGAACACGTTTGTTGCACTGCCTATAGGCATCCACTCCTTGAACAGACTACCGTTAAGGCTGCCGTCCGACTTCAGCACATTGCTGTTTCCTACAATGTCCTTCGCCAGTATGCCGCACAAGTTCTTGCTGCCCTGCTGGCTTACCTCGATGGCAAAACCCATAAGCTGAGCATAATCCTCTATCACCAATGGATTGCCCTTGGTTCCGTCACCTTTGCCTGAACGCCACGACTTGACAGGTCGTCCGCCCCAAGAACTGTCAAATCCACTTGTATCTTTCACGTAGATTGTTACTGGGGTTGCCCAACAGACATCACCAGCAATAGAGGGTTGTGATTCGCCAAGATAGAAAACCTCGTTTAACTCTTTACAAAGACTAAAAGCATGTTTTTCGATACTTGTGAGATTGCCTGAGATGAGGATAGTGCGCAATTTTTCACACATGTAAAATGCATATTCCTCGATACTCGTCACAGAATAAGGAATAGTCACGGAAACTAAATTCTTACAGTAATCAAATGCCGAATTTCCTATTTTTTTTACAGCGGGAGGGATAATGATAGATTGTAAATCATTATTCTCTCTGAATGTATCTTCGGCGATTTCTGTCAGCTCATAATCAAGGTACATAGTTCCCACTCCGTCTTCGTAGGTGTCCAATAGGCAAGTTATGCCGCCCAGAGGCTGTCCGCTTACGGTGGTGTATTTCAGTTTATGAGTTTCGGGAACTACTGCATAAATGCCACCAGTGAAGTTGTCATGATTTTTGAAATCGTTGAGCCTGTCCGTATCCCTGACATAAACAACTGTTGAACTATTGAAGCAATAATTCTCAAACACAGGAGATTTGCTTGACAAGAAATAGACTAAAACCAGATTTGGACTGCGGAATGCGTAAGGTCTGACATAAGATACATCGCCCAGAACATCCACCTTGCGTAATGCGTTGCAGTCGTAGAAAGCGTAGTCCACTATTTGGTCCGCACTGCCGATAGTGACTTTCTGCAGTGCATCGCAGTCTTGGAAGGAACTTTCGCCAATGACCAGATTGGACGAACAGTTTCTCAGGTCAATCTCCGTGCATGAATTGTTCCAGTAGAAC
>JAZLEX010000033.1:0-4256 GCA_045615485.1 Prevotella sp. | reverse complement strand
GGTACTGTTGTCGATAGTAGCGGAGAGCCTCTCATTGGAGTCTCTGTGATTGTGAAAGGAAATGCTTCATTAGGTACCGTTACAAATTTGGACGGTAAATTTGCATTGAAGGTTCCTTCTGAATCAACAACCCTTGTTGTTTCCTACGTAGGTATGGACAGCCAGGAAATTCGTGTTGGCAAGCAGCGTACGCTTTCAATTACGCTGAAGGAGAACTCTCAATTGGATGAAGTGATTGTAGTTGGTTACGGCCAGCAGAAAAAAGCCAGCGTTGTGGGTGCTATCACCCAGGCTTCTGGTAAAGTGCTGGAACGTTCAGTCGGAATACCTGACGTAGGTTCAGCCCTCACAGGTAATCTGCCTGGTGTCATCACTACAGCTTCATCAGGTATGCCAGGTGAAGAAGAGCCACAAATTGTTATCCGTGGATCTTCAACATGGAACAATTCAGCACCATTGGTACTCGTTGATGGTATCGAACGCCCTATGAGCGGTGTCGATATGGCTTCTGTAGAGAACATTTCTGTTCTGAAGGACGCATCAGCAACTGCCGTTTATGGTGTGAAGGGTGCAAACGGTGTTATCCTGATTACTACAAAACGTGGTACAGAAGGTAAGGCAAAGATTAACGCTTCATTCAACATGACAATGAAGTATGTTTCCAAACTGCCTAACAAGCTGGATTCCTACGATGCACTCATTGCACGCAACAACGCAATTGAAAACGAGTTGGCAGCAAGTCCTGGTTCTTGGGATGATATGAAGCCTATGAGCTTTATTGAAAACTATCGCAATCAGACAACGCTTGAACAGCGTGAACGCTATCCAAACGTAGATTGGCAGGATGTAATGTTCAAGAATCATGCAATGTCTTACAATGGTAATGTTAACGTAAGCGGTGGTACACAGTCGGTACGCTATTTCGCAAGTGTCGATTTCCAGAAGGAAGGCGACCTTTACCGCCAGTACGACAATGGACGTGGTTACAAGTCAGGATATGACTACAACCGTGTAAACGTACGTTCAAATCTCGATTTCAACATTACAAAGAGCACAGTTTTGAAACTGAACCTCGCTGGAAGTTCTGGTCGCAAGTCTAACCCTTGGAACCTGAATGCTGATACAGACTACTTCCTTGCACGTAACTGGGCAAGTATTTATAGTGCAGCTCCAGACGTATTCATGCCTATTTATTCAGACGGAAGCATTGGTTACTATCCAGATGATGCCAATGTTCCTAACTCAATTACAATGATTTATCAGGGTGGTCGCAAAACGACTACCACAACAAGAATCAATACCGACTTGGTTTTGGAACAGAAGTTAGACTTCGTAACAAAAGGTTTGAATTTCCGTGGTATGATTTCTTGGGACAACACATTCCAGGATGTCAACCGTGGTGTTGAAGATGCTTACAACGACCCTCAGTTCACATACATCAACCCTGAAACAGGCGAAATAGTTCACAAGACATCATTCGATGGAACTGCACGTTTCGACTACTCACAGCCTATCGCATGGGTAATACATGCAGGTGAGGTAAACAACTGGGGCACACAGCGTAACCTCAACTATCAGTTGCAGTTGAACTACGGCCGCAAGTTCGGTCTGCATGATGTAACAGCAATGGGATTGTTTGCACGCCAGGAATATGCAACAGGTAGTGAAATTCCTCACTATCGTGAAGACTGGGTATTCCGTATGACTTACAACTTCGCTGGTCGTTACTTTGCAGAGTACAACGGAGCTGTCAACGGAAGTGAAAAGTTCAGCAGCGACAACCGTTTTGCATTCTTCAACTCAGGAGCTATCGGATGGCTTGTAAGTGAAGAAAAATGGTGGAAGCCAATTTCTAAATATGTTGACATGCTGAAGATTCGTGGTAGCTATGGTGAAATCGGTGATGACAACGCAGGTCAGCGTTGGATTTACATGAACCAGTGGGCTTTCGGTGGTCAGTCAAGTCTTGACGTATCACAGGGACAAAGTCCTTACCAGTGGTATCGCGAACAGTCAGTGGGCAACCCAGACGTAAAATGGGAAAAGGTTAAGAAACTGAACATTGGTGCCGACTTCTCATTCCTTGGTGGAATGTTTGTTGGTAACATTGATTTCTTCCGCGACAAGCGTGTTGACATTTTTGTCGGTGGTAGCGACCGCAGTATACCAATTTATTTCGGACAGGACAATCCTATTGCCAACCTTGGTGAAGTAACCACAAAGGGTTACGAACTCTCATTACGTTTCAATAAGGTGTTGGCAAACAAGATGCGTTTCTGGGCAGAAATGAACATGACTCATGCAAAGAACACAATTGACAAGAAAGACGATGCCGAACTGCTTCCTGCTTATCAGAGACAGGCTGGCTATTCAATTGGGCAGAACAGAGCATGGATTGACAATGGATTCCTGAACACATACGATGAAATCTATGGTAGCCCTAAGCACAACAGCAGCGACAATATGCGTCTCCCTGGAGACTACTACATCGTTGACTACAATGGCGATGGTGTCATTGACTATAAAGATCAGGCACCTTACGGCTACAGCAGCACTCCTCAGAACACATACAGCGCAACTCTCGGTTGGGAATGGAAGGGATTCAGCGCATTCGTACAGTTCTATGGCGTTACAAACGTAACACGTGAAGTTGCCCTGACCGACTTCCAGTATCACTTGAACGCAGTGTTTAATACTGGTACATGGTGGAGCAAGGACAATCCGAATGCAGATTTTCCAGCTTCACGCTATGCAACAACTCCAAGTTATGCAAACGGCACACGCTATCTTTACGATGGCAGCTACATCCGTTTGAAGAATGTTGAGGTAGCCTATACTTTCTCACAGAAATGGATGAAGAACGCAGGTTTCGACTACCTGAGACTCTCTGTTAGCGGTAATAACCTATGGTTGTGGACAAGAATGCCTGACGACCGTGAAGTAAACCAATTCTTCAGTGGTTCATTAGGAGCTTACCCAACAGTAAAACGTTTCAATCTCGGTTTGAGAGTAGGATTCTAATTTAAAACATTGAGAAATTATGAAAAAGATATTATTTTATACGCTATTGTTAGGTTTTTCATTGACAAGTTGCAAGGAATATCTTGACAAGGAAGCAGATTCAACCGTTGGTGAAGAGACTGCATTCATTAACTTCAAGAATTTCCAGGGCTTCGTGGAAGAAATCTACAATTGTATTCCTAATAAGGAAAGCTGCAACTGGTGTACAAACTTCAACTGGGGTGAAGACGAAATATTCAACACAATTGAAGGTGATGCACACTTCACTCATCATGTTGATCTCGGTGACTACCGTTACTGGTGTTCATATAATCAGCAGAACTATCTTTGGCCAAACTCTGCCGGTGGTGGCGGTACTGTAAGCACTACATCTACCGACAAGTTCCAGCATGCACTCTGGCCTCACGCATGGTATTGCATCCGCAAGGCAAATGTAGGATTGGCAAATCTCGACAAGCTTGTTGTTGCCACACAGGAAGAAAGAAACCTCATTGCAGGTCAGTTGTATTTCTTCCGCGCATGGTGGTACGAGGAACTCATGCAGTTCTTCGGAGGCTTCCCTTATGTAAAAAGACCACTATCTCTATACGAAGAAATGAAATTCCCTCGTCTGAGCTTCCAGGAGTGTGCTGACAGCTGTGCTGAAGACTTCAGAAAAGCTGCTGACCTGCTTCCTGCAAACTGGGATCAGACAGCTGTCGGAAAGGCAACTTCAGGCAAGAACGACCTTCGCGTTGACAAGGCTGTTGCACTTGCTTATCTTGGCAAGGTTTATCTGTGGGCAGCATCTCCACTTATGGAGAATGGTGTCGAAATGGATGGTAGTAATACCTACAAATATAATAAGGAGTATGCACAGAAAGCAGCAGAAGCCCTCGGTGAATGTCTTACATTGGTGGAAAGCGGTGAAACCCCATACAACCTTGCAGAATTTAAATACAGCGACATCTACAACCACAAAAAAGCAGACGATGCTACTACCTGTTTTTCAGATATTTTCTATACTACAGGACAGAACTGGAAAATGCCAGGTACTTGCGAAGCTATGATGCGCGGTCCTATTCCTGATGTGAATGGTACAAACTGGAATATGGCAAAGACTTGGGGAACAAAGATTGACGGTCTTGTTGAACACGACAAGATTATCCATCAGCCTACAGCCAACTACGTTGACTATGCATACGGTATGGCAGACGGAACTCCTGCTTACATCATAGAGAACAAACAACTTGTTC
>JAZLEX010000032.1:0-3064 GCA_045615485.1 Prevotella sp. | reverse complement strand
TGAATATTCCGGCGCCCGTGTCCCATCAGTCCGGAGTTAGGAAACCGTGATTCCGGAAAACAGGAAACCGTCATTCCGGAAGAATGGAAACCGTATGGAAAAAACTTTAGAATATATTTATGCGCTATGCGCAAATACATTCTAAGGAGGGTCATCGTTATGACCAAATATCGTGAGATTCTGAGGTTGAATAGCCTTGGGCTCAGTCAAGACCGCATTGCAAACAGTTGCAATGTCTCAAAGAAAACGGTTAATCGAGTTCTTAAACGTGCCGAGGAACTAAATGTTTCATGGCCGCTTGATGAGAATGAGACCGACCAAACATTGTCCGAAAAGTTTTTTCCAAAGACGACAAATTTTGTCTTCCAAAAGAGAATGCCGGACTTCAGTTACATCCGAAAAGAACTTCTTCGAAACGGCGTTAACAAGAAACTTTTATGGACCGAATACGTTGAAGATTGTCGTGCATCCGGCGAGGAAGCTTTGATGTATTCGCAGTTTTGCTGGCATATCCAACAAGATGAACAAAAGTATAGGGCAACGATGCATATAAACCGAAAGCCTGCAGAACAGACGGAGGTAGACTGGGCGGGAGACAGCGCCATGGTTATTGACCCGGATACCGGTGAGTGCATTAAGGCTTTTATCTTCGTGGGAGTAATGACATATAGCCAGTATGCCTTTGTCGAGGCTTTCCCGGATATGAAACAGAAATCATGGATTAACGCACATATACACATGTTTAGTTACTTTGGTGGCGTAACTAAGATTCTCGTTCCGGATAATTGCAAGACGGCCGTTATACATAATAACGATTGGAATAATCAAGTAATAAATGAAACATATCAGGCGCTTGCAGAACATTATGGCACGGCAATAATTCCTGCCAGAGTCAGAAGTCCCAAGGACAAGCCAAATGCCGAAGGAACCGTAGGAAAGATTTCCACATGGATCACAGCCGCACTTCGCGACGAACAATTCTTTTCATTCGCTGAGTTGAATAAATCAATACATGAAAAATTGGAGCTATTCAATAATCGGCCATCTCAAAAGAAAGAAGGCAGTCGCTTAAGCGTATTTCTCGATGAAGAAAAGCCACTGCTCTCGCAACTGCCTGCAACACGTTTTGAACTGAACGACTGGAAGAAAGCAACAGTTCAATTCAATTATCACATATCGGTCGAAGGCATGATGTATTCTGTTCCGTATGAATATATCGGTAAAATCGTTGATGTGAAAATTACCGATACAACACTTGAAATCTTTTACAATCATAACAGAATCGCATCGCACCGTCGCCTTTATGGACGTTATGGTCAATATAGCACAATTACGGAACATATGCCAGCGGATCATCAAAAATATCTCGAATGGAATGGAGAAAGATTCCGAAACTGGGCGAAGAATATAGGTTGTAATACATTAACGGTTGTTAATTCAATATTATCTTCCGGTCGGGTTGAGCAGCAATCATACCGCAGCTGTATGGGGCTTTTGAAGCTCGCTGAAAAATACTCGAAGGAATTGCTTGAAAGTGCTTGCACAAAGGCGTTGTCGTTTAGCAAAACACCAAGCTACAAAAGTGTGAAGAACATACTTGCAGCGAGCACATCAAAAACCGCAACAACGTGCAGTGATGAAGATTCAGGCAAAACACATGGTATCACTCGTGGTGCCGACTACTACAGGAGGTAATTGAAATGACTAATCAAAGTACAATAGACAAACTTATTGAAATGCGTCTTACGGCAATGGCCGATGCGTTTCGCAACACGTTAAATGACTCTAAGTCCGAGGATGTTCCGTTTGAAGACAGGTTTGGAATGCTTGTGGATATCGAATATCACAGCCGTAAAGGCAATCGTTTGAAGAGACTTATTCATAACGCATGCTTTGATCAACCTGAAGCAAATATACTGGATATTAATTACATATCCGGCAGAAAGCTTAACAAGGAACTAATCAGCAGACTGGCAAGTTGCGAATATGTGACTGAACATAGGAATATTTTTATCACCGGTGCTACGGGCTGCGGCAAAACATATATGGCTTGTGCTTTTGGCATGGAGGCATGCAAGCAGTATTACACCGTAAAATATGTTCGGCTTCCCGATTTACTCATTGACCTGGAAGTCGCAAGAGATCAGAACAACTACCGAAAGGTTCTTGCAAAATATGCAAACCCTGTCGTTCTTGTTATAGACGAATGGCTATTGTTAAAACCTACGCCTTCCGAGCAGAAAGATATTTTCGAGCTCATTCACAAGAGGCGCAAAAATTCATCAACGATTTTTTGTTCGCAGTATGCATTTGAGGAATGGTACGATCAACTGGGTGGAGATTCAAGTCCGCTGGCTGATGCTATCATTGACAGATTAGCTCATAACAGTTACAGAATCAACATAACAAGTATTGATTCCGAGCACGATATTTCAATGAGAGAAGTATACGGATTGGATAAAACCTTACGCGAGTAAACTCGCAAATAGCGGTTTCCGCAGGTCCGGACCGGCGGTTTCCCGACGTCCGGACTGGCGGTTTCCTATTGCCCGGACCGGCGGTTTCCAACCGCCGGAATAATCAGTGAAGAGTGTGGAACGAAAATTAAAAAGGGAATATGGATTTTATTGGCATCATTTGTATTTTGTGTGGGATTTGTTATAGTTTTAATCACTGTAATTATTCCAAACAATAAATATAATAATGCAATAAATCTTATGCATATTCAAAAATATGATGAGGCAATCATTGCGTTTAATGAATTAGACGGCTATAGAGAAAGTCGTGAAAAGGCAGAAGAATGTCTTACTGAAATCAGAAAAATAAATATTGAAAAGATTAAGTCAGCATGTGTTGGTGATACCATTAAATTTGGTGCATATGATCAAGATTATGACATTACAAACGGAAAAGAAGAAGTCGAATGGCTTGTATTAGAAAAAACAAATAATGCAATGTTGGTAATCAGCAAAAAAATAATAGCAAGTCAATGTTATGATTATGATCGCTTTAATTCTGTTCCATGGGAATCGAGTCATATTAGAGAGTGGCTAAATGATACATT
>JAZLEX010000031.1:0-5646 GCA_045615485.1 Prevotella sp. | reverse complement strand
CTAATAAAAATCTAATTCCACATTCCTAATTCCTCATTGTACATTGTAATTTTTATTTGGCTTTGGAAGTATTTTGATCTAAATTTCAGGTTTCGCTATTGGTATAACACATCACACTTTTTAAAATAGCTGAGTTGTTACACCATATAACCGTATGTATTAAAAAATCTTAATTGTCAATTGTCAATTATCAATTATCAATTAAAAAACAAAGTTTTTTCTTATCTTCGCGCCCGAATTATAAGAAAAGGTATGAAAGATATTAGAAACATAGCTATTATTGCTCATGTGGATCATGGCAAGACTACTCTTGTTGACAAGATGATGCTTGCTGGGAATTTGTTCCGCGAAGGTCAGAATAACAGTAGTCAGGTGCTTGATGCCAACGACCTTGAACGTGAACGCGGAATCACTATTCTGTCGAAAAACGTATCCATAAACTATAAAGGCACAAAGATAAACATTATCGACACCCCGGGACACTCTGACTTCGGTGGTGAGGTTGAACGTGTGCTCAACATGGCTGACGGTTGCCTGCTCCTTGTTGATGCTTTTGAAGGTCCTATGCCACAAACTCGTTTCGTGCTGCAAAAAGCATTGCAGATTGGACTGAAGCCTATTGTGGTGGTAAACAAGGTGGATAAGCCTAATTGCCGTCCTGAAGAGGTTTATGAAATGGTGTTCGACCTGATGTTTGCCCTGAATGCTACTGAGGAACAGTTGGATTTTCCTGTTGTCTATGGCAGTGCAAAGCAAGGCTGGATGAGCAGCGATTACAATCAGCCAACCGACAATATCACTTATCTGCTCGACCAGATTATAGAACATATTCCTGCTCCAGAATATCTGGAGGGAACTCCACAGATGCTTATCACCTCGCTCGACTATTCCACTTATACTGGTCGCATTGCTGTTGGACGTGTGCATAGAGGAACTCTGCTGTCGGGACAGAACATCACTATCTGCCACCGTGACGGTTCGATGGAAAAGACAAAAATCAAGGAACTGCACACCTTTGAAGGTATGGGACACACATCAACACAATCTGTCTCAAGTGGTGATATTTGTGCTGTTATTGGTTTGTCAAACTTTGAAATCGGTGATACGATATGCGACTTCGAATCGCCAGAGGCTATGCCTACAATAAATATTGATGAGCCTACGATGAGTATGCTTTTCACCATCAATGATTCTCCTTTCTTTGGTCGTGAAGGCAAATTCGTTACATCACGCCATATCAACGACCGCTTGCAGCGTGAACTGGAAAAGAACCTTGCTCTGCGTGTTGCCCCATTCCCTGACACCACAGATAAATGGATTGTCAGCGGTCGTGGTGTGCTGCACTTGTCGGTGCTTATCGAGACTATGCGGCGTGAAGGTTACGAACTGCAAGTGGGACAGCCACAGGTTATCTACAAGGAGATAAATGGTGTGAAATGCGAACCTATAGAGGAACTCACAATAAATGTGCCCGAAGAGTTTGCAAGCAAGATGATTGACATGGTGACACGCCGCAAGGGTGAAATGACATCAATGGAAACACAGGACGACCGTGTGAACATTGAATTCGACATGCCTTCACGCGGTATTATCGGACTCCGTACCAATATCCTCACGGCTTCACAGGGCGAGGCTATTATGGCTCACCGTTTCAAGGAGTATCAGCCTTACAAGGGTGACATTGAGCGCCGAATAAGTGGGAGTATGATTTCGCTTGAAACAGGAAACGCATACGCTTATTCCATCGACAAACTGCAAGACAGGGGACGCTTCTTCATTGATCCAGGCGAGGATGTATATGCAGGACAGGTTGTAGGTGAGCATATTCATGAAGACGACTTGGTTGTAAATGTTTGCAAGGCAAAACAACTGACCAATACCCGCGCCAGCGGTAGCGATGATAAGGCCCGCATCATTCCTAAGACGGAATTCAGCCTTGAAGAGGCATTGGAATATATCAAGGAGGATGAACTTGTGGAAGTCACTCCAAAGAGCATGCGAATGAGAAAAATCATTCTTGATCACATTGCTCGCAAACGTGCAAACAAGGAATGAGTAAAGTGTTTTTGGGTTTGGGTTCGAATCTTGGGAATAAAGAGGAGAACATCAACATAGCAATAGAAAAAATTGAGGAGCAGGTGGGAATTGTTCTTGCCTGCTCTCCTTTCTTTTACTCGAAACCACAAGGCTTTGTGTCGGAAAACGATTTCGTCAATACTGCTATTTGCTGCGAGACAAATCTCTCCCCACGACAAGTTTTGCTTATCACCCAAAACATAGAAAAACAATTGGGGAGGACAAAAAAAACACGGGAAGGTTTTCCTTATTCTGACCGTATCATTGATATTGACATTCTGCTATTCGATGATTTGCATATCAATGAACCCGACCTGACAATCCCACACCCTAAGATGCAGGAACGCGATTTCGTAATGATTCCACTGAAGCAAATTAGCCCATGCCTTTAGCTTCCAGGATGGAAAGCATCACATCTAAGGCTTTCTGAACAGTCGCTACTTCTGCGACTGAAACAAACCGCTTACCTTTTATTTCCTTAATCTGACATCGGCGTGGGTTGAAGGATATGAATTGCAGTATTTTCCCAAATGCTTCACTTTGATAGTATGGACTTTCGGCATTGCTGACTAAATACATGTTCATCTTGCCCTGTTTCAGAACAAATCTCTCTACTCCAGCCTGCTTGCCCATACGCCGCAGTGTCACCACTCTAATCAAGTCTTCTCCCACGGCAGGAATTGCTCCAAATCGGTCGATCATTCTTGCACAAAAACGTTCCACCTCATCATCGTCCTTCAAACCATCAAGCTCGCGATAGAGCATCATCCTTTCACTGCCACTTGGCACATAACTCTCAGGGAAATACATTTCAATATCGGTGTCAAGCGAAGTGTCAGAAACATAACTATGAGTGATTGGTTGAGGGTTGAAGGTTGAGGGTTGAGGGTTATCGTTATCGTAGCGAAGTGTATCGTTATCGTTTTCGTTATCGTTTTCGTTTCTTATCTCCGTCACTGCTTCGGCAAGAATCTTCTGATACGTTTCGTAGCCTAAATCGGCGATAAATCCACTCTGTTCTGCACCGAGAAGGTTTCCTGCACCTCGAATGTCCAAATCCTGCATAGCCAGATGTATGCCACTACCTAAATCCGAAAAATTCGCAATTGCTTCTAATCGTTTTCTTGAATCTGGCGGCAGAGTGCTTAATGGCGGAGCCAGCAGATAGCAGAATGCTTTCCTGTTGCTCCTGCCAACACGTCCGCGCATCTGATGCAAATCGGACAACCCAAAATGCTGCGCATTGTTTATTATTATCGTGTTAGCATTAGGAATATCTATTCCGTTTTCAACAATCGTTGTCGATAGCAGCACGTCATAGTCATAATTAATAAATCCCATCACCACCTGTTCCAATTCTTCTGGTTTCATCTTGCCATGTCCAATAGCCACACGTGCATCTGGAACATGCTTTTTTATAAGCCGGTACAATTCATCAAGCGAATTTATGCGATTACTGACAAAAAACACCTGACCATTACGACTCATTTCAAAACTTATTGCTTCGGCAATCAGTTCGGCTTCAAATGTATGTACTTCCGTCTGTATAGGATAGCGGTTGGGAGGTGGTGTCTGGATTACGCTCAAATCTCTTGCTCCCATAAGTGAGAATTGCAAGGTGCGCGGTATTGGAGTGGCACTCATAGTTATTGTATCCACATTGCTGCGAATCTGGCGCAATTTTTCTTTTGATGCAACACCGAATTTCTGTTCCTCATCAATTATCAACAAACCCAAGTCCTTGAAATGCACCGATTTGCTGAGCAATTTATGGGTGCCTATGATGATATCTATCTTTCCCTCTTTCAAGTCTTCGAGTATCTGAGTTGTCTTTTTTGTGCTCCGTGCTCTGGATAGATAATCCACCTTTACTGGAAAATCCTTAAGACGTTCAGCGAATGTCTGATAATGCTGATATGCCAATATTGTCGTAGGCACGAGCACTACTGTCTGCTTGCTGTCGCATGCTGCCTTGAACGCTGCTCTAACGGCAACCTCAGTTTTACCAAACCCAACATCACCGCAAATCAGCCTGTCCATCGGTACAGACTTCTCCATATCGGCTTTTACGTCATTTGTTGCCTTCAATTGGTCGGGGGTGTCTTCGTAAAGAAAACTTGCTTCGAGTTCGTTCTGCATAAAGCAGTCGGCAGAAAAAGCAAAACCTCTTTCTTGTCTTCTGCGTGCATAGAGTTGTATCAAGTCGCGGGCAATATCCTTGATTTTGTTTTTTGTCCGTTCTTTCAGGTTTTCCCATGCACCAGTACCGAGTCGGCTCAAGCGCACATTCTCAGCGCCTTCCTTGCCTCTGTATTTCGACACTTTGTGCAATGAGTGTATCGAAACATAGATAGTGTCGCCATTCTGATAACCTATCTTTATCATTTCCTGATAGGTATCACCCTGAGGCATCTGCACCAGACCCTCAAATCGTCCTATACCATGGTCGATATGCACAATCAAATCACCATATTCAAACTGCTGCAGTTCTTTCAGCGTCAAGGCTATCTTACCACTGCGTGCCTTGTCGGAACGGAGACTGTACTTATGGAAACGGTCGAATATCTGATGATCTGTGAAAAAACATGCTTTCACATCATTATCCACAAATCCCTCATGGAGAGTCTTGTTGACTGGTGTAAAGGTGATTAGTTTTGATTTTTCCTCAAGAATTTCCTTCAGTCGCTGATGCTGTTTGGCACTATCGGCAAGAATATATAGTCGGTAGCCTTTAGCGATATAATCTTCAAAAGTTTCGACCAGCAGTTCAAAATTCTTATGAAACAGAGGCTGTGGGGATATATTAAAACTGAGGGGTGAGGGGTGAGGGGTGAGGGATGAGGGATGATGGGTGAGGGATGAGGGGTGAGGGGTGAGGGATGAGCCTTTGGTTCCGAGCTCTATTCTTTTGAAGTCAAGAACCTTTTTGCTGAATGCCTCATCATCGACAACATCGCATACAAAAGCAAGGTTCTTTGTAACTACAACGCTATTGTCTGGCAACACCTCCAAGAATGGAACCATATCCTGCTCATCGTCAAACAGATTTGAGACAATCTCTATTTCTTCCTGTCTCTCACGCGAAAGTTGCGACTGAACATCAAAGGTTCGGATTGTATCTACTTCGTCACCGAAAAAGTCTATTCTGTAAGGATATTCGCAACTATAAGAAAAAACATCTACTATACTGCCTCGGATAGCAAACTGACCAGGCTCATACACATAGTCTTCCTGATGAAAACCAAATGTTAGCAGAGTCTCCTCAATAAATCGCACATCAATCTCTTCACCAACTCTAAGATGCAGAGTGTTTTCGTCAAGTTTCTTTTGCGAGACCACCTGCTCTGCCACAGCATCGGGATAGGTTACTATAAATAGGTTGAGGGTTGAGGGTTGAGGGTTGAGGGTTGAGGGTTTGAACTTTGAACTTTGTGGGCTACCGTCATCGGATGCTAATCCACAACCATTGTAATTGTGAGTTGCAGCGAGAACCTCCGTCCGCAAAATCTCATTTGCAGCATCTTTTTGCGAGAATTTCTTTGAATACCTGTAGGAAGACGGAAAAAACAA
>JAZLEX010000030.1:0-3573 GCA_045615485.1 Prevotella sp. | reverse complement strand
ATGGCACCAAATTGTAAAAGTCAAGAATAAAACATTCCTAACTTGGGTTCTAATAGCGTGATCCGCTTGGGGCTCGAACCCAAGACCCCAACATTAAAAGTGTTGTGCTCTACCGACTGAGCTAGCGGATCGAAATGTACGGAGGATGAGACTCGAACTCACACAGCCGAACGGCCACTACCCCCTCAAAGTAGCGTGTCTACCAATTTCACCACCTCCGCGGTACATAGTACCCAGACCCGGGATCGAACCGGGATGGATTGCTCCACTGGTGTTTGAGACCAGCGCGTCTACCGATTCCGCCATCTGGGCTTCAAAAGAGGATGCGACTCCTCTTTAGATTTAAGTAGTAATTTTACTTTTTACTTGCAGCTACAGAAACCTTACGGAATTCCTTACCAACCTTTGCCAGTTCAAGTGTAGCCTTACGAACACGAGCAGCGGCAGCCTTGTTAGTGTCAACCTTTTCAATGTCTGCCTGAATAGCAGCGCAAAGAGCTGCAATTTCATTTGCTAATTTCTTCATTGTTATTAAGTTTAAATTAAAATTCGTCCGCAAAGGTAGTAAAAAAAAGTAATTCACCAAATATTTTTTTGAAAAATGCATATTTTTTTAGGGGTTTATCCAACATTTTTCGTTTTTTTAATAAAAAAATTAAAAAATAACCATTTCATACTTGTCATAATTTTCCTTTTTGTACCTTTGCGCCGTCAATTAAAAACATTAGATTTTTATATGAAAAAGTTTATTTTTATTTTTCTTGCTTTGGCATCATACCTTCAGATTTTTGGTGAGGAAGTAATGGAGAAAATCGATAATGATACATACGTTGTTCGCACAGCAACCTTGTGTTCTGTAAAAGGCTATAAAAGTCCCACACCATTAGAGGTATATATAAATAAAAAAGGAGTCGTCACCAAAGTTATTGCCTTACCTAATCGTGAGACTCCAAAATATTTCAAGCAAATAAAAGAACTTTTTATTCCAAAGTTGACTGGAAAAAAACTTAAAGATATCGACAAGTTAGATGCAGTGACAGGTGCCACAATGAGCAGTGATGCAATCAAAGAAAATGTGAAAGCGGCATTAGAATATTTCAAAAAGCACAAATAAGGATGGCCGTATATTAAATAAGACGGAGTGCTATACGCTCCGTCTTATTTATTGTATCTATGTTCCTTCTAATCAGTATTTCAATATCTGACCAGGAACAACCTTATAATCTTTGCCGATGTGGTTTTTCTTCTCTAAATCTTCAACTGTAGTGCCACGGCGTTTAGCAATGCTATATAGTGTTTCGCCAGCAGCTACCTTATGATAACCTGTAACTGGTTCTTCTACGACCATATTATCGCGACTTACATCAGATATTTTAACAACAGAAGTTTGATTTTGCTTGTTAGCATTTGATTGACCAGAAGGCGGATTGGCAGATGTGGATGCTTGCGCCAAAGTTCTTGAGTTCTCAAGACCTGCTTCAGGATGCTTGGACGAGTTAACATTGCCATTGTTCATAGTAGATGCGCTTCTACGATAAGCCTCTTTCGCATCACGATTATACTTGTTTTTAGTATATACATAACAATCGCAAGTAACATCCTGATGATAGAAGTCAAACAATACTGCAGGGTTTAATGCCACACCACAAAGTCTTGTTTCGAAATGCAAGTGTGAAGCTGTAGAACGTCCTGTATTGCCTCCAAGTCCAATCACATCGCCTGCGCGAACTTCTTGATTCTCATAAACCAATTGTCGGCTAAGATGTCCATATACTGTTTCAAGACCATTATGATGACGAATGACAATAAAACGTCCATAACCACTTGGTTCATTTCTAACCACACGCACTTTGCCAGCAAAAGCAGAACGGATGGTATCGCCTGTATATACCTTAATATCTAATCCCTTATGCTGACGCCCCCAACGTGGACCAAAATTTGAAGTCAGTTTCCTGCTTTTTGTCGGCATGCAGAAATTAGTAAGATTTATGCGAAACGTATCTGGAATCTGACCAGATGCATGTGCATATTGGTTGTTCCAATCATTATAAATATAACTATAGTTTTCAGGAGTAAAATACTCCTCAAGCGACATTATTTTCTGTAGTTCAAGTATGTCTGCACTATTCATTTTTTTATCAATCGGTGCCTGATGTGCAAGCAAATCCTGTGCTGCTGCGGTAAAGGTAAATAGTATAGAAGCACCAATTAATAGAATTCTTAGGTTTTTAAAAATCATACTTCATTTTTTCGTTCAACAATACCTTATAAACGCGTCTCGTTTTAAGGGCCTGACTACAAAGTGACAAATACATTAATCGCATATATAACGCTGAAATAATAATGATATTGTCTGCCACTTTATTCTAAAAGACGCTGCAAAGATAATAAAAAAGGTTAGAGGTTAGAGGTTAGAGGTTAGAGGTTTTATGATTTTTTATGTTAAGATTCTTTAAATGAGCCACAGAACGCACCAGAGAGTACATCTTATAAGTACTTCAATTTATTTGATTGGTTTACAGTTAAATAGCAATTAATTTGAAACTTATTCAACTGATTGTTCCCCAGTTGATATTTTCTTTTTTCAGTTCTTCTAATCTGCGCCACAGCAACTTGTATTCTTGTTTTTTGCATTCCGGATCATTGTCTATGATGAGTTGCGCCTCATCTCGTGCCATCTGAACAATAATCCCATCGTGGGCAATGTCTGCAATTTTCAAATCGAAGGCTGTGCCACTTTGTTGTGTTCCTTCTAAATCGCCAGGTCCACGGAGCTTTAGGTCTGCTTCGGCTATATCGAATCCATTATTGGTTTCGCACATAATATCTATTCGTTTGCGTGTTTCATTTGAGAGTTTATGTGAGGTAACAAGGATACAATAGCTTTGGTCTGCTCCTCTTCCCACTCTTCCACGCAACTGGTGCAATTGTGACAATCCAAAACGTTCGGCATTCAAAATAATCATTACTGAGGCATTCGGCACGTTTACTCCTACTTCGATAACTGTTGTAGCCACCAATATCTGAGTCTGTCCTGCAACGAATTTCTGCATCTCTTCTTCTTTCTCGGATGCCTTCATCTTTCCATGAACTTTGCTCAATTGATATTCTGGAAACACTTGTTTAAGGTTTTCAAATCCTTCTTCCAGATTTTTCAAATCCATGCTCTCACTTTCCTTTATTAATGGGAACACTATATATATTTGCCTCCCCAAACCGACTTGTTGACGGATTCCATTATAAAGGCTTGTTGTGTAATCTTCCCATTTATGAAGTGTCTGTATGGGTTTCCTGCCTGGAGGGAGTTCGTCGATTACGCTCACGTCCAAGTCACCATACAGAGTCATTGCCAATGTACGTGGTATAGGGGTTGCTGTCATTACCAATACATGTGGGGGATTTGTGCTTTTCGACCATAGTTTGGCTCGTTGGGCAACACCGAAACGATGTTGTTCATCAATCACAACAAAGCCTAATTTTGCAAACTGGACATTATCTTCTATTACAGCATGAGTGCCTACAAGTATGTTTATGCTACCGTCGGCGAGACCTTTCAGCACAGTCTCGCGTTTT
>JAZLEX010000029.1:0-6162 GCA_045615485.1 Prevotella sp. | reverse complement strand
GCCAATGAAGCATGGCAGGAAGGCGTGGATCCAGACAATGATCATATATTGCATGGTCGTGGGATAACTGGTTTTAAGGAGAGATATAACGAACGATTGCAGATGTTGGCACAAATGCGAGCATCCGCATTCCTGTATCTTGAGATGCCATCGTGGATGAATATTGAGATATTGGGAGAGTCGTTTATCATGAATGCCAAACGAGATCTTCCACGTCTTACTTTCCTTACTTCTATATGCTGTATTCGTATCGGCAAGGTGGAAGGTGGCTTCTATGGTTCTTTCTCTGATAGACACCAATATGACAAAGCAGACGTATCGGCTATTAAGATGGTGGATATGTACGACGGTCATTCGGTAAGGGATATGCGCTGTAAAGCCGATGGAGATTTAGACCCACAACTACCTATATTTCTTTCATTTGACTATAACGCAAATATCAACTGGCTTTGTGCATGGCAGCCTGGAGCTCCTGGCAGTCCGTACAATCCGCCAAATGCGGAAAAAGATTTTCCGGGACAATGGATATGCCGTTGCCTACGTTCATTCTTTGTTAAGTACGAAAGGAAATTACCGGAACTGATCGAAGATTTCTACGAATACTATCAGAGCCATTTCCTGACGTGTAAACAGGTGTATATACTCATTGACAATACTGCTAAGAATGCCAACTATGCCGTGAATGATCATGATTTTGCATGGGTTATTCAGAATGCGCTTGAGTCACATGGGCTTGATGTTGTTTATGCAGATATGGGCAAGCAAATGGGTCAGTATGAGAAATATGAGCTTATCAACTCGGCTATGAATGGAGCTAAGAGAATGGTACCGATGTTCAACCGTGAAGGCAATGAACATCTGATACCAGCACTTGAAGCAACGGGTATTCGCAATGGCAAGAAGGATAAGAGTGCTGAGAAACGTGCTGAGTCGGTAGCCTTGAAATCGGGTATCGTAGAAGATGATGAGAGTCGTCTGGAGTCTCGTACTGATAGCACCGATGCTGCAGACCAGGGTATGATATTTTTTAATTCGCCATTGTGTGACGAATATGGCACATGGTGGAGATATGCCGGAGGAAATGCGCAGAATACAAATATTGGGGCGTTTCGGTCGTGGGAAGATGTGGTATAATTAAATAATTAAATAATGAAAGAATTAAAAAAATTAAATGTAGGTATTGCTGCTATTAATTCTTTCATTTTTTTCATTCTATCATTCTTTCATTTCTATTATGAAGATACATGTAAAAGACTTAAAAGAGAGATTGCTGAAGGCAGCACAGAAGCAGAGTAGGGTAGATAGATACCAGTTGAAGGCTCTCAGAGCTGAGAGACACAGGGCAACGAGTAGTGGTTTGCCTTTTGTGGAATACCCTTCTTGTAATATTGTAGGGTGGTATGAGAAGAAGCAGTGTGTACGTGTGCTTGGGTGGACCAAAGCTGAGATTGCGCGAAGTGAGAAGACTGGAATACCATTGGCGGCACTGCCTCCGGTTAGGGCTATGCGACTCGAACTTATTCTTGAGTATGAGGGTATGGAAGTGGTTTGGTAGGGGATTTAAAAGTTAAAAATTAAAAGTTAAAAAATAATAGCTTTTTGCGTGTCCTTTGAGAAAATACCTTGCTTTATTACCTTTGCAACAGTAAAATAAGAACTGAATATGATAGTAGAAATTGATCAGGAAAGACTCGCGTATTATCTGCCTTTTACTCGTGATGTGAAGGGAAGTAAAATCTATGAGTCTTACCTCAAGGGTTTGGCACAGGCAGACGAACAGTTGCGCGTGTCGTTGCTTGGACGTGCGTTGTATAGCAAACTGCAGGAGTTGTTTGCTGACGATAAAGATAACCATAACGAAAACGAAAACGATAACGATGACGATAACGGTGGCATTTTATCTGATACAGATTATCGCATCGGCAGTTCGATTGAGGAACTTAAACTGAAGATCGAGGAATACATCTGTAATCAGGCAGCATACCTTACCCTCGGACATCATAATGTGATGCAGTCGCATTTGGGCGGCTTCACTACTGCAACCGGACAGAATGAGGTGGTGGCAAGTCAGGCACGAATTGACGATTTGCGTGAAGAATGCCAACGTACTGCAGAAAGCGCCTTTGATATGCTTGTGAAGATGTTGATTGGTAATGCCAATACAGCAGACCTTGCACGAGAGTCGAGCGCGTGGATCAAGAAAACTTCTCTATTCTTCTGGAGTGCGGATGAAGCACGAGAATATGTATCGCTTTCGGCTCCTGGATATATGCAGTCGGGTAGCGGAGCAATCGCTGCAATGCTGATGAATACCAATCCGATGTTGCGCTATGCAAAGGAGATACAGGAAGCGCACACACTTATTATTAAGAAGATCTCGCGTGAGCAGACCAATGCCTTGCTGAATAAGATGCGCAGTGGTGAAGTGACTGAAATTGAAGCAGATGTAATAAGACATCTGAAGAATATATACAGTGCGATGATGTTGAAGGCACAGACACACGTAATGGACGTGGCGCATGAGCTGTCGCAGATATTCGCATTGTTGGAAGACAATCTCGAAATGTTCCCTGAGTATGAGGGCAGCGAGGCTTACGCTGCTCGCCATACTCAAGGCTTCGAGAATAAGAAGTGTCAGCCTGGTTATTGGTTTGTTTAGAATGAAAAAATTAGAGAATTAAAGAATTAAAAAATTAAATGTAGGCATTGTTGCTATTAATTCTTTCATTATTTCATTTTATCATTTTCATTTATAGATTATGTCAAAGATAGATAATAATAAGATCGCTAATTCTGGTGTCAAACCAATAGGAAGACCGCGTAAGGAAAGTGTGGTTTCCCCTGCAACCCCTTCCGCAGTTGGTGGTTATGGTGGTTGGGAGAATGTCGGTCCATCGGTAATCGAAGCTCGTAATGGGGCATTTGCAGCTTTGTTTGAAACATCTGGTTTGGAATGTGACTTTGGAGCAATGACTGACGATGAAGAGCAGTACACAACTACATTCACAGGTCAGGACGGAAAGGCATACAAGCACAAATACGTGAATTGGGGTGCTGATAATCTCATGCCAGTATATGTGACGGATAAAATCGGCAAGGATGAGACTGCAGCAAGTTCATTGAACACATTGAAGAATATCTGCTATGGTGGTGGTGTGTCAATATGCTTGGATAAAGGCTTTGACGATGAGAAGCCGGTATATACTCCTGAACAGCTTGCAGCACGTCAGAAGGCAGAGGATTTCTTTGTGGGCAATGATCTTTCGATGCTCACTCTCCAGCAGGCAAAGAACATCAAGACCTTCGCGTGGGATTTGACCGTTATTGTACTTTCTCGTGACGGAAAGACCATTACTGATATCTATAGCCGTGACGTGGAAGAAGTACGATTGCATCCGCACATGACCGTCGATGTGAAGTATAACGATGATATGCTTCGTCGCGGCACAATTCCTTTCGCATACTATGGTAAGTTCAACTGCCAGAGAGCAGGAGATATCAAGAATGTCGAAGTTATCCGCTTGCTTGACGAACGTAACCCGTTGCGTGACCTTCGCGTGAAGATGGGCGTTGAAGCTGATCCGCGTACTGGTGCGAAGATGCAGATCAAGGAAAGGAAGTTTGGTATTCTTCGCCGTGTGCCTACGGTTGAAAAACGATTCTATCCAATTCCGCCGTATGCCGGAGTGCTCAAAGGCCATTGGTACAAGATCAAACACCAGATTGAGAAATCACTTTTGGCAAAGATACAGAACACAGCACAGATACGTTATCTTATACAGATACATCCGCAGTTCTGGTCATTGAAGGCAAAGGAAGAGAATATCACGCTTGGACCGGACTCAGAACAGGGCAAGACAATGATCACGAAGACAAAGCAGGAGATCATTGACTATCTCTGTGGTAATAAGAACGACTCGAAGCCTTGGCTCTCTACAATGGCAAAGAATATCCAGACTGGTGAACTTGAAGACATGATCAAGATTACCACTGTCGATACCAAGACACAGGGCGGTGATTGGGCAGAAGATATATCTGAAAGCTGTAATATGATGTGCTATGGTTTCGGTGTGCATCCTTCTTTGGTCGGTGCTGTTCCTGGCAAGACCGGCAACAACACATCGGGCAGTGACAAACGCGAACTTCATACTATCGCACAGGCCGCAGAAGCATCGTCAAGAAACATAATAATGATGAGTTATTATGTGGTGTTGAACTACATGGGCTGGTATGCTAAGGGTGTAAGAGCACATATACCATTTATGCAGTTGACAACACTTGACGAACATAAATCGGCTAAGGCTGTTGAAGTAAAGAATTAAAGAATGAAATAATTAAAAAATTAAATGTAGGCATTGTTGCTATTAATTCTTTCATTTTATCATTTTATCATTCTTTCATTGTAATTTATGCAGATTGCTTCTGGAACATATAGACTTGGAACGCTTCGCACTATTGAATTGGTGCAAGAGACGAGCGCAGACATAGAGGTTAAGGCAGGTACGAATGTGATACTTGCCGAAACCTTATACGCGGATGCGGACGGTTGGATAAGGATTGTCGGTTTTTCCGATTTGTTGAAGCCATACTGCAATGTTGGCACGAATGCCATTAAGGTTAGTGTTGACGATACGGAATACAATCTGAATGTCACTTATAATCTGTTGACTAACGGCGAGAATGCAGCTACGTTTGATAATTCCCTTGATGGCGAAACAGTTCATGAAGGTATTGCTCCTATCCGCACATTCTCCTTTGTCAATGCCGATGGCGTAAAAGACTCCGTTAAGATCTTCGGAGTGGAAACGGAACAGCCTGAGATTGAATCGAATTATGGAGTTGTGAAGGGCATGGAGACTTTGACCGATGCCCGTTATTCGGTGAAACATGAAATCGTGACTGGCAGATTGTCGGGCAGAGAAATAAAGGTGCTTACAGGCTTGCTAACATCGGAATCGGTGTTCCTTAACGAGGACCAGGTAATCATTGATGTGGATGCAGACCTTGTGCGTTGGTTGAACAATCCGCAGGAAGATCGAGTTTGCCGTTTCGTGTGGCGATACGCCGATTATGCAAAGTCTCATACTGAATATGACGACGTATTGCCAAAGGTTGACAATTCGCGTCCAACAGAGTTCGGAGAACCACTTCGCACGTTTGCTTCCGGTGGCAATACCTTGAAACTTTGGGGCGTTGAATCGCAGAAGCGTGAATATGAATCGGCAATAGTGATGCGTCAAGGTGTTCAGAGTGATGTGGATAAACACTATCGCATAGCTCATGTATTCAGTACCGATCGCATGAGTCGCAACGAACTTCGTGCTTTAGTGCTTATGGCAATATCATCGGCTATAACCTTGAATGGTGAAGCTGTAGTGGTTAAAGATCTGCAAGTGAATATATCGAGTGATCCGCAGTCTGATAGAACTGCAAGTTTCACCTGGTATTATGCAGATGTAAGAAGAAGAGTGGATGAATAAGGACACGAGAAATGCGTGTCCTTTGACATTAGGAAAGTAATGCCTAATATTTGCAAAAATTAGGATATGAAATCAAAGGAACAACTAAGACAAGAAGTTAGAAATGTACGGACTGCAACAAATGATGTTGTGCTCCGTCAACGTCTGCAATCCCTACTTAACGGTATTGTAGATGCTCTTGGTGGCGGTGGAATAACCAATATCGGTAATCAGACTATCAACTGGACTCAGATTGTAGGTGTTCCTTCCGAACCTGGTCAAGCTGGTATTGATGCTTATTCTAAAGCTGAAGCCGATGCCTTGATTAAAGAACTTCGTGACTTGATTTCTAACAGCGATGTTACAGACGTAACCATTACGCCTGAAACATTTACGTTGGTCCGTAAGTCTGGTAACATTGTTGTGGATATCCCTACATGGAATCAAGATACAACAGGCAATGCCGGCAGTGCCACAAAACTCAAAAATAAAAGAAAGATTTGGGGGCATGAGTTCGATGGAACACAGGACGTTGAAGGAGCTATAGAGAATGCTACTGACGGTAATTTTTCTGGTAAGGTAACAGCCAAGGAGATAGAAGTTAAGAATAGCGCAAAGGTAGGTGGCGATTTGAAAGTCGAAGGCACAGCCTTTACACATAATATCGACAACGATAACAAGGTAACTACCAAGGATCTTGAAG
>JAZLEX010000028.1:0-4840 GCA_045615485.1 Prevotella sp. | reverse complement strand
GTTGTACACCCTCAGGGGTTCGAACCCTGGACACCCTGATTAAGAGTCAGGTGCTCTACCAACTGAGCTAAGGGTGCATGTTGAAAATGCTTTTTTCTTTAGCGGCTGCAAAGGTATGAAAAAAGTTTAGAGTTTAGAGTTTAGAGTTTAGAGTTTTAAGTTTTTTTAACCTTTATAATTCACAATTCACAATTGAATGGTTGTAGGTCATTGATTGTGGATTAAACCGACAACCTAAAACCTACAACCTATAACCGTTCAAGTTTAGCGAGTTGAAACTCGCTAAACTTGACTAATTTACAATCCCATTTTCTTACGAAGGTCGGCAGGGATGGCGTTCTTATTGACCATAAAGTCCATTGTGTTGCCAATGATAAAGTTCTTGGTCATGTACCAGATTCCTTTGTAATCACCTGTTTCGCCCCATGAGTTCTTCACCATGTAGTATTCTTTGCCATTCTGATCTTTTGCTATACCAAAGATAAGCATTCCGTGATCGTCGGTGAGTTCCCAGTTATCGAAACGTTCC
Source organism: Prevotella sp. (assembly GCA_045615485.1). Classification (GTDB taxonomy): domain Bacteria; phylum Bacteroidota; class Bacteroidia; order Bacteroidales; family Bacteroidaceae; genus Prevotella. Next base: position 4,311 of record JAZLEX010000028.1, on the reverse strand, counting down.
TGACGCTTTGCCTGTGTAGGAACTACTTCAGGAACTGTGCAGCCTAATGAGTCGAGCTTGCTTGTCTTTTTTGCCTTGTCAAGCTTGAGCCATTTAGCCATGTCGCTGCCTGCAAGTGAAGAAGCCTGTTTTGAGTCGATAGCGTATGCAAGACCAGTGCGGGTGAATCCGTCTTCAGAAACATCGCCACCCCAAGCAACTGTGTAACCGTTCATAACAGCTTCATCGATGATGCGCTGCATGTCTTCCATTGGTACGTTGTAAGAAAGAGGGAAACGCCAGTTGTCCTGTACTTCAACAGCAAAACGAGTCCAGAAAGGATGGTGTGTGTAGCTCGTAACGGTAACATAGTCGTTCCAGTCGAGTCCTAAGCTTGCAGCAAACGACTTTGGAGTATAAGTCTTGCCTTCATAAGTGAAAGATTCAGGACATTTGCCGAGATATGCATCAAGAATACCCTGCAGACCAACTTTCCATTGGTTTGATATTTTCTTTGCATCACTACGAGCAATAGCACTTACGTAAGGTTCCATGATTTTGAAGAACTCATTGAAGTTGTTGAGAGAATCCCCGTACAGACTACCTGCTGCTGGCATTGCATCTTCAGGGCAAATTCCGTAGTTCTGGAGACAATAAAGAGGGTCGTATGCACTACCACCCTGTGAGAACTGGCAGTCGCCATGGAAGCGCACTGTCTGAATAGCGCGATCCATATAAGTGTGGTTGCATACAAATGCTTCGCAAAGGTCGTAAGTCTTGCCAGACTTTTTCAGAATTTCAGATTCAAAGAAAGAAAGAGTGGAATAATCCCAGCACGTACCACTACGATTCTGGTCTTTAATGCTTGTAATAGGATTTTCCTTTACAACAGTAAACACTGGCTTGTTGGAATTTTTTGGAGCATTCTTTTTAGACTTTTCTCCTGCGTAACTGCCGACAGCCATCAGGCAGCATGCAAATACTAATAATAACTTCTTCATAATAAAAAATATTTAATGTAATGAGGTTGAGGGTTGAGGGTTGAGGTTTTTTTCGATTTTTCGAATGTTAGATTTTTCGTTTTCGTTATCGTTATCGTTTCACTCTGTCCTGCCAGGGTAGGCTTCAAGGGCTTTTTCGAGTACGAACAACGCTCTTGTGAGGTCTTCTTTTTTCAGCACGTATGCAATACGTACCTGATTTCTACCCACATCAGGAGTGGTGTAGAAACCTGCTGCTGGTGCCATCATGATAGTCTCGCCTTCATAGTTGAATTCGGTCAAACACCATGCACAGAATTTTTCGCTGTCATCTACAGGCAGTTTGGCTACGGTATAGAATGCCCCCATTGGAATAGGTGAATACACACCCGGTATGCGGTTGAGTCCATCGATAAGGCATTTTCTGCGTTCCACATATTCCTCATAGACATCGCGCGAATATTCAGGAGGCGCATCAAGTGAAGCTTCGGCGGCTATCTGACCAATAAGCGGAGGAGATAGACGAGCCTGACAGAACTTCATGACAGCCTTTTTCACTTCTTCATTTTTGGTTATTAGAGCACCGATACGGATTCCACATTCAGAATAGCGTTTTGACACAGAGTCAATCAGAATGACATTCTCCTGAATACCTTCCAAATGGCATGCGCTGATATACGGACTGCCAGTATAGATAAATTCACGATAAACCTCATCGGAGAAGAGATAAAGGTCGTATTTCTTTACAAGGTCGCGAATCTGATTCATCTCACGGCGAGTGTAAAGATAGCCAGTAGGATTGTTCGGGTTGCAGATGAGAATGGCGCGAGTGCGCTCATTTATCAGTTCCTCGAACTTTTCAACCTTTGGTAATGAGAAACCTTCATCAATGGTTGTGGCAATGGTTCTGATTATTGCACCACTGGCAATAGCAAATGCCATATAGTTGGCGTATGCTGGTTCTGGTACGATTATCTCGTCGCCTGGGTTCAGACAAGAGAGAAAAGCGAACAATACAGCCTCACTACCACCTGAAGTGACGATAATGTCATCAGCAGTGACATTTATGTTGTATGACTTATAGTAATTCACAAGTTTCTCACGATAATGTTTGTAACCTTGTGACGGACTATATTCAAGCACGCTCATGTCGATATTGTGGATGGCATCAATTGCGACCTGTGGAGTAGGGAGGTCTGGCTGGCCGATATTGAGATGATAAACCTTTATGCCGCGTTCCTTTGCTGCGTTTGCCAACGGAGCGAGCTTTCGGATAGGTGATTGTGGCATCTCAAGTCCACGTACGGAAATTTTTGGCATGTTCTATTTTAATTTTCTGATGTACTATAATCTTTTTCTTCTCCATATACGAAGACATCAAGAAATTTGGTCTCGGTCACGGATGCAACAACATAGTCGATGATTGCACCTTGCATAACCTCCTCTGTATTCTTGAAGGCATTTTTCATTGATGAAGCCTGAATGAGGTAGTAGATGTTAGTACGTTTTTCCTTTTCAGTATTCTCATCAATTTCAATCATTTGAATTTTTACTTTATACCATTTGTCTGCACTTGGATCTTCATCGAAGAATACTTCCTTGAAAGATGCTATTTTCAGAGCATCAACATGCAGACCACCTGTTGCAAATGGAGTTACTTCTTCTATAATACGTTTTTCAGCTTCTGTGAACGACAAAGCATCAACAACATAATCCTCCTTGACGCTTTTTGTCAATCCATCTGCCATTTGCTTTTCGCTTTTCACTTTAGCTTCAAACCATATTGACGTTTTACAATTTAAACTCATAACCTAATCTATTTTGTTCTTATTTATTAATTTCCTAATTTTTCCCCAATTCCCTAATTCCTAATTCCCTAATTTCCTAATTTCCCAATCTCCTAACTTCTTTCTCCGAAGATTTTTGAGCCTACTCGCACCATTGTGGAGCCACACTGCACGGCAATTTTGTAATCATTGCTCATTCCCCAGCTACGCTCACAAAAGTAATCGGCATCGGCAAAGAAATCTTTTTTTATTTCGTCGAAAAAATCGGCAGCTTGCATAAATTCATTGCGAATCTGGTCTGTGTCATTAGTAAACGATGCCATCATCATCAGTCCGCAGATTCTTACATTTTTCATGTTGCGCCACTCGCCGTCGTTGAGCAACTGGCTGCAGTCGGTAGCGGTCAACCCGTATTTTGTTGCCTCTTGGGCAATATGCAGTTCCAGCAGCACGTCAATAACCCTGTTACACTTCTCGGCTTCCTTGTTTATTTCGCGTAGCAGCCGCAAAGAATCCACAGCTTCTATCATCGTGATATAAGGAGCAATGAAACGCACCTTATTGGTCTGCAGATGTCCGATGAAATGCCATTGAATATCCTCAGGAAGAATTTTTACTTTTTCTTGCAGTTCCTGTTCGCGGCTCTCACCGAATATTCTTTGCCCAAAGTCATAGGCAGTCTGTATGCATTCAGCAGGGTGGAACTTGCTGACTGCAACCAGCCTTGTACCTTCTGGTAAGGTGGCACATACTTCCTGTAGATTCTTCCTAATGTTCTGCATCAATCTCCTAATATAATATTTGCTACAGCAGAGATGTCGTTTACGTTTATCACCCCGTCGCAATTTGCATCAGCAGCTTGTGGGTCAAAGACCATAGGTGTCTCACCGAGTATGTCTGATGCTATAGCAGAAATATCGTTCACGTTGACCACATGGTCGGCATTTGCATCACCGAGAAGAAACTGTGGCACAGGATTGCCAAATGTGAATGATATTGTTGAGAAATAATCCTCGCCAAGTGTTTCTTCCTTTATTTCGGTAATATCTTTTCCCAAGTATCCTGGCTTTGTACAGAAATAGTATTTTCCGTCGCTCTGATTCTTGTAAATATCCTTACATTCACGCAAAACAGATGTTATGCCATCCGAACCTGGATATGGGTCAGAATAATGGCTGTTCATATAGTCGGTAGAAGTGAACGTCATTGGTGTGTTACCATCGTAAATAGTCTTGTTCAACTGGTATGATATTGGAATAAAGCCATCAGCAGGAACAAGTGTCATTGTGGTGGCACTTTTATAGATTTTTGCTCCTGTGGAGTCAGTGGATGTTTTGTAGTTGCTGTTCGGTGTCATGCTATGCCCATTGTATGTAATGTTGTGGATTAGCATACCATGACTTGGAATTGCTCTGTTGGCTCCGATGCGTTGCACGTTCTCTATGATATAGTAATGTTTCCCACCTTCCGAGCCTTCAGGATAGACCTTGAACGCTTTTCCACCTTCCACCTGCAGAGGCTTTAGTGTGAGCATTGAATCGTTGGTCAGTACCTCAAGGTTCATC
>JAZLEX010000027.1:0-6907 GCA_045615485.1 Prevotella sp. | reverse complement strand
CGTATAAGGGATACAAATTATGAAAAAAACAATTATTCTTTTGGCGGCAGTGTGTCTGCCTTTCTTCATGTTTACTTCTTGCAACAAGGATGATGATGACAATGGAACAGGCAAGAACACTCATTATCTCAAATGCCCTGATGACCACCACCCTCATGCCATTGACTTAGGTTTGCCGAGCGGCACAAAGTGGTGCTGCTGCAACGTAGGCGCAACAACACCTGAAGGCTATGGTGGCTATTATGCTTGGGGCGAGACAAGTGAGAAGAGTGTGTATGATTGGGATACATACAAATGGTATAATGGTTCAGATTTCACTAAGTATTGTACAGATTCATATCATGGAAAAGTAGATGGCAAGACGATTCTTGATTTGTCTGATGATGTCGCGCATGTCCGTATGGGAAATCCTTGGCGCATGCCAAATATAGAACAAATGGAAGAACTAATAGACAATTGCACCCGCACTTGGATTCAGCAGAATGGTGTGAACGGCATCCTCGTTACAGGTAAGAATGGTGACCAAATCTTCCTCCCTACCGCAGGCGACCGTTGGGATGGCAATCTCAATGGTGCGGGTTCGCACGGCGGCTACTGGTCGAGTTCGCTCGATCTGGGCTTCGACTTCTTCGCGTGCCTCCTCGACTTCTGTTCAGACGATTGGGGTTGGTACTACGGCAACAACTACTACCGCTGCAACGGTCTATCCGTACGTGCCGTTTGCCCGTAGTTAGAATTTATTGAGAAAGAGGGTCACAGGAAACAGACTCTGTGACCAAATAAAAAAATATGGGTCGCAGGGATTGATTCCTGCAACCCATTTTGGTCTTATTCAAAAAGGGTGAATAGTTACAAATAGGTGAGTGAGTAGTTACGCGTGCCTCTGAAAACCAGTATTTTATTTTTGTAGCGTCAGCGACATCAAACCTATTACTACATCATTTGAGAGCGTGCATATTGTTATTGACTGCAAAGTCTTTTCTGGATTCAGTTTCAAATCCAGTATTTCCGCAGCACCACCTTTGATTTCGCGCCCATATACACCTTTAATGTTCAGGTCTTTTCCTAAATTACGACTAACCTTGCCCGAAGTCAAATGCACACGATAAGGCTGTGGGACATTGCCTACACTGAAGGCTTTATTGTCTATATAATAATCTTGCTCAATAGGGCACCAATTATATGGGTTTTCCAGTATCAGTTCATCAGTGCTGCCGTCTTCATACGTTGCAAAGACTTTACCGTTTGCAATATGACTCTGCATGTGATCAGTGCTTCCAGCCATAAGCAAATAGGCATGAGAAGCATTTTCCTTTATAGGAATAGTCACTGAATCAGGATAATTGTCGAACAAAGATGTGTAAATTATGTTGTTGCCATTTTTGTCCGACTGGAAAGGAATACCTACAGCATGGAATCTATTACGCTTCAACATGCTGCGGAAACCATAATCAGAAATTTCGGAAGTAAGTTGAGGATGACACCATTCTCCTATTCCCTGTACAGGAATCTGCAGAGTGGTGTAAGGTGAACGCGGTGCCAGATATTTATTCTCGAAAATATCATCCACATTACTGTTGTAATACTTTTTCAGGTTGATACATTTCATGTCCGACGATTTCACATCATCCAAAGCCGTGCCATAATCCCTTACGTTGTTCGGTTGTGAGTTATGAGTAATGAGCGATGAGGAAGTGGTAGAAAAAGCAAGGTCAGCCTCTTTATATTTCAAGAATTGTTCCTTTTCGTTTGTTCCATAAATAAGAGTGCCTTTGTTATCAAGCACGATTTGTAAAGGCTGATTGAAATTCTGCTCAATCCAGATTGTAATGCTGTCACCTTCGCGCTGGTAAGTATAATCTATATAAGGTGTTTTGATACTTGCCACGTCCCAATCTTTTGGAAATCCAGGGCGAATAACGCATTTCCCATTCAAAGCATCAGGCACGATACCATAAAGCCCCTGTATTAATGCTCTTGAAGAAATGCCGATTACATCGCCGAAATCACGATAGCATTCCCCACGCGCAGCATCATAAAAACTCAACTGACCAAAGTTACCTGGCGAAGAACCAATATACATTTGGTCGAGAATATTGCTTTTCAGTAGTTTAAACCCTTCTTCATTGCGATACGACTCAAAATATGCCAAAGCAGTGTGCATTATTTCCGCTGGAGCAACATTATTTATGCTCCATGAATATGGCATCCAATTGGATGTTGAGAGCGTGAAGAACGGTCCCTTATCCGATAATTCCTCACTATCTGCAATCCAATCCACAGCGATATGAGGAATATTGCTGTCTATCCATTGAGTGGCAGAATGGTTTTGTTCTGCATTTCCAGCCCCACAATCTATCGCACTATAAATAGTCCATAAAGCCGGTACATCGTGAGTACGTTTGAATCCCATGAAATCCTGGTATTCAGCCCATACACCTTTATCTTTTAACCACAGCCTGCTGTTTATAGCCTTTTGTGTCTTATCGGCTTCCTGCTTATACCATGTCGGGTCTTCACCAAGTATTTCGGCAATACGTGCAGCCATTCGGAATGCACGAAGATTATAGGCTGAACTATGAGTAACGGCACCACTGTTATAATAAAGTGCATCACTTGCCCAAATACAGCAATAGGCATCATACAAGCCGTCATCGTCAGGGTCGAAATTGCGTTTTTCCCATTGCAGATGAAGTTTTATTACTGGCCACATCTTTCTCAGATACTCCTTATCAGCATCATAGCAGAAATGCCACAACAGTTCATCAATATAATTGAGGTTCATATCATAGTGATGCATCTGATTGTTTTTTTCTGGATTTCTGCATATATAGCCATTGCTATACATTTGTGTGCCCCATTTCTTTTCTGCCCTTGCAAGATTGAGAGTAGAGTCCTGAGAAGGGTGGGGTATGGTCGGAGGAACGTTTGTCACTTGAGAGGCAGCGTATGCATCAAAATGTTTCACGGCACGGTCGTTCCATCCCAGTACATCACCAACATATCCTGCCCGCCAGCCTGCCAATGGCATCCGCCAGCCTATGCACCCATGCAACCATGTCCGTCCATCCCAATCACCATCAGCAGCAGCGGTGAGAGTAGCCCCCAATGTATTTATATAAGGATCAGGAGTGAGAAAAGTTACCTGCGATGTCAAATCCTCACTATGTTGCAAGGCTCGGTTGTAGTGCATTATCGACTCATCATTGTTTATTGTTACTCTGGTTTCCTTGTCAATAATCTCAGCGGTGAGCAAAGTGGTTCCCGCAGCATCCCAGTTAAGCACCTGCAACTGTTTTCCTGCCTCGAAACTGCCAGGCTTTTCTACACCCATATCACCATTCCGATGCAATTTCTTGTTGCTTATCTCAGAAATAGTGGCTTGCATATTTGCTTTTTCGGAAAATCCAGAAGTTTCAAAACTCATTATGGCACATTCCGCATCTGGCGACACGAGAGCAGTCACAACCAGTTTCCCATTTCCCCAACGGGCATCAGACAACTGATAAATACGTTTGCCAGCAGAATAACGAGCCTCACAATAATGTGCAGAATCCAGTGGCACACCATTCAGACGAAGAGCGATATTCCTGTAGTTTCCTTTCTTATAAGTAGCAAACACAGGCATGTCGCTCGTCTCTAAACGGAAATCAGTATATCCGCCATATAATGCACGAGTAAAACGATTCTTGCCATTATAGCATACAAAGTCATTCCCATCAGGAATATATTGCATCCTGCGTTCAGTACCCTGCTTATCATCATTATAAGACTGTGACTCAATAAAATCTCCAATTTTCGTCTGTGCCGAAGCGAGGGAAACTAAAACGAAAACGAAAACGAAAAACAGTAATCTATAACCCATAACCAAAAAAAGTTTTTGCAAATATACGGAAAAGATTAGAGGTTAGAGGTTAGAGATTAGAGGTTTTATGTTTTTTTAGCAAAATAACGCAAAAAGAAAGAAGAGAGCTCTGCATTGGAGCCCTCTCTTTTTTAGATAAACGAATGATTGAGGTTTTGAGGTTATAGGTTGTGAAAAAAGTCCTATAAGGACGGTATAACATAGCACAGGGTGCAACCGACGACAAACCGAATGTAATGAAGCTCGCTTCAACAATCGTGCAATCGAGAGCAGAGACCAAGCTTGCTTGGACTATGCCGAGAGCAGCCGATTGAAAAGGACACTTAATTGCTGAGGTGCGAACGTTCCGGAGGAAGGTCGCGAGACGCGAAGTGCGAGTCCAAAGGATGCGAAGCACAAGGAGGAAAAGCCATGAAATGGATTAACCCTACATATTTAGGATTTCCACTAACTAATGCGCTGTGCGCAATAATTTCATATCGTAGTTATCGATGTCGGTCAGACATACACGTCACCTTGGTTCAAAAAGGCTGAGTTGTTACTTGAGATTATGTTTATTCCTCAACTGATAATACATTGAAAACTACATCGCAAAAAGGGTGAGTAGTTACAATTCACCGTATAAAACTTTAAAAAAAGTTAATTATCAATTACCAATTGTCAATTATCAATCAAAAAACAAAGTTTTTTTGTACTTTTGCAGCTCAATTGGGAAAACTATGTCTTATTCTGACTTTGACATTAACACTGACTCTAACACTAACATGGAGTCTTTAAAAATAGATTTGAAGAAACTGGAAGACGGCATCACAACGTTGAATATTCCACTCAACGATGAGTTTTTCCAAAGTGTGAATGGTCCAGAAGTGAGCAGGGGCAAGGTAGATGCAGCATTGTCTATACGCAAGACGGAAAACTACTTTGAACTGACTTCACATCTGATGGGAATGGTAGTAATACCATGTTCGCGCTGTCTGGACGATATGGAACAGCCGATTGACACAACAAACAGGCTCACCATAAAGTTCGGTGAAGAATATGCTGAGGACGATGACCTCGTGATTGTTCCAGAGCACGAAGGAATACTGGATATTGCGTGGTTTCTATATGAATACATCGCTCTCGACATCCCCATCCAGCATGTGCATGAAACTGGTAAGTGCAATGTGGCGATGATAAAGGTTCTTGAAGAACATTCGGCTATCCGAAGTAGCGATGGGGGCGAGAATGACGAAATCGATCCTCGATGGAATGAACTATTAAAATTAAAAAAACAAGATTAAAATTTAAAAATTATGGCACATCCTAAACGTAGGCAGTCAAGTACACGTACTGCGAAACGAAGAAGTCACGACCATGCAGAAATGCCTGCATTGGCAAAATGTCCGAACTGTGGTGCATTCTATGAATACCACCGCGTTTGTCCTTCTTGTGGTTATTACAGAGGGAAACTGGCAGTAGAACTCGCTGAAGAGTAAGCCTATGCATAAAGCGGGTTTTGTAAATATTGTCGGCAACCCGAATGTTGGAAAAAGTACGCTCATGAACCAGTTGGTTGGTGAGCGTATTTCAATAGCAACATTCAAGTCGCAAACCACCCGACACCGCATCATGGGGATAGTCAACACCCCTGAGATGCAGATTGTCTTTTCCGACACTCCTGGTGTTCTGAAGCCAAACTATAAGCTTCAGGAGTCTATGCTTGCTTTTTCCGAGTCGGCATTGCAGGACGCAGATGTGCTTCTGTACGTAACCGATGTTGTGGAAAGTCCTACGAAAAATGAGGATTTCCTGAACAAGGTGAAAAAGATGAGCGCTCCCGTCATTCTGCTTATCAACAAGATTGACGAATGCGACCAAAACACATTAGTGCGACTGGTGGAACAATGGCACGACCTACTGCCACAGGCTGAGATTCTGCCTATTTCGGCAAAAAACAAATTTGGAGTTGATGTACTGCTGAAACGAATTTATGAGCTGCTGCCCGACTCACCACCTTATTTCGACAAAGACCAGTTGACCGACAAACCAGCACGTTTCTTTGTAAGCGAGATTATTCGCGAAAAGATTCTGCTCTACTACGACAAGGAAATACCTTATTCGGTAGAAGTCCGCGTAAACAGTTTTAAGGAAGAGGCGAAAATCATCCGCATCAATGTAACAATCTTTGTGGAACGTGATTCCCAGAAAGGAATTATCATCGGCCATGAAGGTAAGGCATTGAAAAAGGTCAGCACCGAAGCCCGAAAATCACTTGAACGTTTCTTCGACAAGAACATCTATTTAGAGACATTCGTAAAAGTGGATAAGGACTGGCGCAACTCACAACATGAACTCGATAGTTTCGGATATACTCCGAAATGAGCTTAGAGGTTAGAGCTTAGAGATTAGAGATGATTTTTCTCCGTAAATTACCGATTTATGATTTTTATTAGGATTTTAGTTAAGATGTCGAGCCCAACGGGCGATCCAATATAAATCGTCCCCCAAAAGTGACGAACTGGAACGTATTTTGGTAAGGATTTTAGTTGCAGATTATTATCCCAAACCAAAATCTCGACTGAAAATGCGCTCAAGTACTTCGCTTTAGTGAGGAGTTTTAGAAGGATCGCATCTGAGATGCTCGAAAAGTTGTGCAAACCGAGAGCAGAAGGCAAATATATTTGCATTATGCAGAGGTGCAGCCAACTTTGCAGGAACTGAAATCCCAAAGAAAATCATGATAAAAATCCGTATAACCGTAAAACCATAAATTAAAATATATTTTTTTATCTTATCGTGCAAAAGGAATTTACCTTAATTTACGGAAAGGTTTAAATCGAAAAACCGCATGGCGGATTAACCCATAACCGACAACCCATAACCGACAACCCATAACCGACAACCCACAACCAAATATTATTATGAGTAATTTAGTAGCGATAGTTGGAAGACCCAATGTTGGGAAGAGCACATTGTTCAACCGACTCACCAATTCACGCCAGGCAATAGTCAGCGATGAGGCTGGCACCACTCGCGACCGTCAGTATGGCAAATGCGAAT
>JAZLEX010000026.1:0-3831 GCA_045615485.1 Prevotella sp. | reverse complement strand
TGAGTCGAGCATCTTAGGATGCGACACAGCACCAGTGAAACCATACTGACCGCTGTAAGAAATCTTTGGAGCACCAACTTTACCCTTCTTTGTGGTAACGAGGATAACACCATTAGCAGCACGTGAACCATAAACAGCAGCCGATGCATCTTTCAAGACAGAAATGCTTTCCACTTCATTAGGGTCGAGATTGTTGAATGCCTCAGCACCGAGGTTCTGGCTACTGTTGCCCACCTTTACATCGTTTGGATAGATGTAGCCATCGATTACGAAGAGAGGCTGTTGCTGATTGACACGAATATCACCGAAATCGCTTACATCACGAATCTGGATACTGGCATTTTCACCTGGACGGCTGTTTCCACCGCTGACGCTCATACCATTAACCATACCCGACAATGAATTAGCCAAACTACCATTCGATAAGTCGGAAATATCGTCCATAGCAACTGTTCCTACCGAACCTGTCAAGTGAGCCTTTTTCTGTACACCATAACCTACCACTACAACCTCTTCAAGATTCTGTGAATCTGGTTTCAACTGTACCTTTCCACCAGGTTTTACAGTCTGGCTTGTATAGCCAATGTAAGAAATTACAACCTTTCCACCATCAGGAACTGCGATGGAATATTTACCATTAAGGTCTGTTACAACACCGCCTGCTGGCTGACCGACCACCTTCACGGTTGCTCCAATAACAGGTTCGCCTAATTCATCAACGACAGTACCTGTAACCTTGCTTTGTGCAAACGCTGACAACGAAATGCACATTATTGCGATTAAAGAAAAAATTATCTTTTTCATATTGTTTATCATTATTTGTTACACCTTATTCGAGCCAGCGAGGGTCGCCTGCACCAATTGTCTTTTGTTCACATTCGCCAAGTTTGAAGTTACCTTCAGCAGCATTCTCAAACAAAGGCTCGCCCTGCAACTGATAGCCACTATCATATTGACTATTGTTTTCTTCAGGAGCACCATCATACCAATATGTATTGTTGCTAAACACGCAGCATACGTTAAACTTGGAAGCATTGTTGCTCTTCAAGATACGGCGTGGAACTTGTCCGCTTCCACAATTGTAGAATATGTTTTTTACCACCGTGAACTCTGTTTCACCCTTTGTAACAATACCGTCATAGTTTGCCCACTGACCTGTGTGGCAAATGTTGTAGAATGTATTGTTTGTGAATGTCACTTTTGAAGAAGTGTATCCTGCACGGTCGGCACGACCTGCATTGCTGTACCATACAAAAAACCTCTGGTCGCTTTCACCAGTGTTGTAGAATGTAGAATTGCTTACCGTAAAATCATTAATAAAACCACCACCATCGTAGATTTGGAATAATGCACCAGCCGACATGTTGGTAGAGGTAACATGAACGATTGCCTTATTCACTATACCTGTCTTCAAACAATACTTTTTCTTGTTGTCAAAGAGAAAATAGCTGTTGACACCTGTGAAATCAGTACATTGAATGTTGAAAGGAGCAGTGATTTGCAAATGGTTGTTATGGTCTGCGTCTGGTTCAATGGCTGGATTTGCAGAAAATGCAAATACAGGCTTTGAAGATGCAGAACAATCAAAGTTCAGATACTTTGTACCAAAACCTGCACAGAACTCAATCGCTCCTGTCTCACCGTATGTGATAGTAGCATAATTGCTCTTGCTGTTTGAACGCAAGACAACTGAACTTGCACCAAAATCAAGCAAACCGCTAACCGTATAGTGACCACCACCTTCAAGGTCATAATAAGAAGATTCATCACCTATTGGAGCAGGATGTTCTGCAAAATACTGGCAGAGATCCGTTCCGTCAGGAATAGTTGCGTATGAAGGGGTGAAGGTCGTAAACAACTTTTCTGTTGCTTCAGGAGCATCAGTATTTTTATACCTTTCATTACCGAGAGTTCTGATTTCCAGTCTGTAGTTCATATCTTCTTCACGTGATGTGGTGTAAGAAGATCCATCAACAATTGCTTCTGCAAGCAATTCTCCAGTAGAGCCTTCGTATAGCTTTAGGTCAAAGCCACCCGCACCTTTGATGAGTGGCCAACTGATTGTCTGTCTGCTTCCGTCTTCACTCGGAGTAATGATGATTTCTTCTGCAGAAGGAGAAGTCATGACTTGACCCGATACTCCTGGGTCAAACATTTCATCACATTTATCTCCACGCTGACAAGAACACAGGACAACCGTCACGGCAAAAATACACAATTTTGCCAAAGTTTTAAAAGTTCTTTTCATAATAATAAAAATAAATCCTTCGATAAATTTTAATAGGTATTTTGTTAATTGGGCGCAAAGATAATATTAATTTTCAAAAAACAAAATTTTTTCTCAAGAAAACTAAATAAAATATTTATTTTATTGCTCTAAATAATCTTTTAGTTGGGAAAAAATTTTTTTTACCTACTTTTGCCCGAAATGTAAAGCCTATGAAAACTATATTGTTTCTATTTTCTGTTTTTGCTATTACCTTTTCGCAAAATGCTAATGCTGGCAAACAACCAAAACAAGTTTTTATACCTATGGATTATTCCACTTGTGGTTACCATGCTTCTGAGAAATCCTTACCACAAGTAGAACCAAAATTTTATGTCTCTGATGCCAAATATCTGCAATCGGCAATAGATAAAATTTCTACGATGAAACCAGATAAAAACGGGATTCGTGGTGCTTTGCTTTTAGCCGAAGGTGTATTCATTATCGATGAGCCGTTGCGCATCTCAACTTCTGGCATTGTAATGCGCGGAATGGGTCGAGATAAAACCATAATTGTAAAGCGAGGTTTTGACCGTGGTGCAGCCATATATGTTGAAGGAGGAATATCTGACGATAACGAAAACGATAACGAAAACGATAACGAAAACGAAAAAGGACAAACAGCCAAAAGTTCCCCATCCTTTGGGGATGGGTCAAGAATATCCTCACGCATTCTCATTCAGTGGACTGCTGATAAGAATTGGATTAAAGAACATAAATGCGATGATTTTGGCGGTGGACTGGACTATACAGGATGGAAAGAAGGCGACATAAAAATCACTTGGAACAGAACAATTGTTGGAATTAATGGAGATAGCCTTACTCTCGACGCACCAATAACCATGTTTGGCTGTTCTCCAACTATCAAAGCTTCTGATTTTGAAATTTATACCTTTGACGACAAAAAAGAAATCAGCGAAATTGGCATTGAAAACCTTACCATATCATCGCAAGTCAATGGCTGGAATCCAAAAGATGAGGATCATTGTTGGACGGGGATTTATATGGACAATGCTCGCGATTGCTGGATTGACAAGGTGAACTTCAAGCATTTGTCGGGTTCTGCGGTCATTTTGCAGAAGGGATGTTCGCGTATTACTGTTCAAGACTGTATAGCCTCGGAACCTGTTTCGGAAATAGGTGGCTGGCGGCGCGATGTTTTTATTACTCGCGGACAACAAACTCTATTTCAAAGATGTATCTCGCGGCATGGCATACACGACTTTGCTGCTGACTACTGTGCAGCTGGACCGAATGCTTTCGTACAATGCGAAGGGGAAGAGTCTATGGGGTTTAGCGGAAGTATTGGAGCATGGGCACCAGGACTGCTTTTCGATGTAGTGAACATTGACGGAAACGACATAGTGCTGATGAATCTTGAACAGTTCCGCACTGGCACAGGATGGAATACAGCCAATTCCATGGTTTGGCAATGCACAGCAGCCAACATAAAATGCTATTCTCCTGATACCAACAACAAGAATAGTGGGCATGGTTGTTGGGGTTGTTTGTGGGGCGATGCGGAATGGACAAGCAGCAACGACCATGTCAATCCACGAAGCCTG
>JAZLEX010000025.1:0-2865 GCA_045615485.1 Prevotella sp. | reverse complement strand
TATGATCAACTACATCTTTGAGTAAGAGTACCCCTTCGCAGCGGCAATGATAACTACTACAAACTACGTGCCAAATGAAAGATACCTGCTTTGACCTCAAAAGATGGTAAGATATTATTTAGACAAAAACCACTCCTTCGGAAAGACCCTAAAGGGCCTCCGTCGGCAGGGGAGTTCTGCCTCCCCTCATTCGGCACAGATCGTCATTCACTCCATCTTATAAATGCCTCATTCGCCCTAATGGGAAATGTGCTCTGCACATAAAGTCTTGATTTGATCTTTTCCTTGCAAGCGAGCTTGCAGACAAAATATCTAAATCTTCGCCTTTACCTCTTCCAGAGGTTTCCTTTCCCATTCGGGACAAAAATAATCTCAGGACCTGAAAAATGTGGGTGGCACAGAGCATTGGTGAATGCACCAGCAATTTTTCAGTTCATAGAACTGAGTTATTCATCGTCACGAATGTTGCATAGGCAATCATGGATTGCCGATGACTGGCTTGGGTGAATTTATCCGGAAGTCACGAAGTGCTTACGAGGAATTTCAGACAAGCAAGGCATCAAGCCTAAAGGCTGCATCATTCGGGATATTTTTCGCAAAGCGAGCGATTTTTGTCAAAACATAAGTTACCACTTTGCCCCGCGAAAGTGGTGACTTCACTAACACGGGGAATTACTGATGAGCCAATATGTTTGCATGGATAACTATACGAACAAATCATCCATAGTGATGGTTTTCTGTATGATGTTACTGTGTGTATTTTGCTGAAGTCCGAATGTCGTTACCAAAACTGGCGAAATCGTTTCCCTACAACCTGTATTTCTTTGATAGGAGGCTATCTTGTTGCGAATATTTGACTCTTCTGCTTTGTCAAGTACATAGTCGGCAATGCTGAATTTCATCTCGCATAAATTGATGATGTTGTCTGCACGTCTAATCATCAAGTCTATCTGTGCGCCATTTTCCTCGGTATTGCCTTCCGTGCGCCATGAAAACTCCTCGGTATGTACGGACGGTATGCCCAAAGCATGTTTGATTTGTGCTATATGGTTCCAGCATAATGTCTCAAAAGCAAATCCATACCAGGAAGACATAGTCTTCCTACCAAATCGATCGTTCCAATTCTTGCTGTCGGGATCTTTCTTATTGCCTAAAACCGTAAGTTGATATAGAGTGAAGAAATCACTCAAACGATACCTGTCTTCCTTTGCAGGTTTTCCATAATAGATGTATTGTGTAATAAATTCGCTTTCAGCCAGTGCCATCAAGGTTTTGGTCAATCCTCCACCATACGGAATTTTTGTGGCATCAGCAATCTCCTTCCTCGTGTATCCAGCCTTTCTGCCACTCAAGAAACGTATGATTTTCATGCAATCGTCATGATTTGTGAAGAGAGATACAAAGAGTTGCTCTAATTCATCACGCAACTTTCCCGACTTGGCTGCAAATAAGTAGTCGGCTAACTGCTCTACGCTTTCCCCCTTCCGTATATAAGATAGATAATAAGGTATGCCACCAAGCATCATATATAATTGCAGCTGCGAATAGCGATTCAGCATAAAGCCTTTGTCCTCATAGAATAGTTCAGCCTCGCGTAATGTGAAAGGATGAAGCTTGATCTCTCTGGTCTTCCTGCCATACAGTCCTCCTTTGTTATGTAAAAGCTTGTCGGAAATCCAGGCAGTAGCAGAACCACACACGATAAGCATCAGTTGTGGTACACCAGCACCCCAGCCATTCCAAAAATGCTCAAGGGCTGATACAAACATCGATCGTGGTGTATCCATCCATGGCAGTTCGTCAATGAACACCACTTGGCGCTTGTCCGGTTCTTCACTGATTTTCTCGGCAAGATAATTCTTTAAATAGTCGAAAGCGGTTATCCAATCATTTAATGTTCCTTGTAGGTTGACGCCACATTGCCTGAGTGATGATGCAAAGTTGTGGAGCTGACTTGTCAGCATGTTGCTGTCTTCCATATCTTGAGGGGACAACCCTGTGTGGTAGAATGCAAATTCCTCTGCAAACAATTCTCGAATTAAGAATGTCTTTCCTACACGTCGGCGTCCATATACAACAACGAATTCAGGAACTTCTGAATTATAGATATCCTTAAGTTCCTGTATTTCTGATATCCTTCCAATTATCTTTTGCATAGTTGTAATGTTTTAATTTTGCCACAAAGGTATAAAAAAGATATGATTTGGCAGAATAAGGCCACGCTATTCTGCCAAATCTATGCAAAAACTATATGGTTTGGCAGAATAAGGCGGCACAATTCTGCCAAATCTGTGCAAAAACAACAGGAAGGGTGCATTATCTTCTGAGATATTTCTTGCCGGCTGTGATGACTATGCCCTTGTAGTCGGGGCCGACTGGCTGACCGGCTCGTGCGAAGTCGGAGTAAGTGTCGTCCCAATCAGGCGAGGATTGAGCTGTCTGCCATTCATGAGCCTTGACTTGCCAGTGCCGTTATTCACGAAACGGCTGGCAATCTCAAGAGCCTGTTCCTTCGAGATTTTCCCATTCTCCATGAGTGCATCCGTCTCTGACACGTTCTGTGCCGAGACTGTCAGTGATATTAATGTCAGGAATGATACCAATAGAACCTTCATAACCTTGAAAAATATTAAAAGAGGTTCATTTCATGAAGACTCAAGGATTAGTAAAAACATTTTCCTTGCAAATATACGACATTCGTTTCAAAACTCCAAACAAACGCCATAAAAAATAAAACGGGAGGCAGACCGTCTCGTCTTCCTCCCGTTTCCGTCAGATTAATCTATTCTGTCACTGATTATTCAGGCTGATTTGCTGGTGTGTGAGAGAAGTAGGTTCCTCCACAGAGTTCAATCTTTCCGTTGT
>JAZLEX010000024.1:0-5500 GCA_045615485.1 Prevotella sp. | reverse complement strand
TCAAAGAACAAGATGACAACAGCCGAATATATTGCTGTCGGCACGTCAGTAGCATCATTAGCAACGATGATAGCCTCAATTGCTAATATAATAAAATAATCTCCAATGCACAATGATTATGGAAGAAAATAATAATGTTATAAACATAAGCGAGATTGTCCATAAACTGCTTACACATAAAAAACTTTTTCTAAAAGTTCTTTCCATCGTATTTGTAGTTTCATGTGCTTTGATTCTATGTGTACCAAGATACTACACGTGTGATATCAAACTTGCTCCTGAATATAATTTTACTGACGCAAACAGTTTGTCCTCCATAGCATCATCATTCGGTATTGATATTGGTGACAACCCTACAACAGATGCCATTTCGCCAACACTATATCCTGACCTGATGGAAAGCACAGACTTCCTTGTAAGTTTGTTTGATATTCATGTCCGTAGTCTTGACGGAACAATTGATACAGATTACTACACATACATTAAAAAGCATCAGAAAAGAGCATTCTGGGAAAAATGGATAGGTGCAATCAAAAAGATGATGGAATCAAATGATGCATTGTCAACAACCAACACAAGCGGTAAACATAAAATCAATCCTTTCCATCTGACGAAGAAAGATTTTATGATTATGAAGACTATTTCAAAAACGATAAAATGTAGTGTCAACAAAAAAACTGATGTAATCACATTGTCTGTTAAGGCTCAAGATCCACTAATAAGCGCATGTCTTGCTGATTCAATTAGAGAAAGACTACAGGCATTCATTACAGACTACAGAACGAATAAAGCCCGCAATGACCTCCAGTTTTATAAGCAGTTGGCAAATCAAGCAAAAGCAAATTACGTAAAAGCGAGACGTAGATATTCAGAATATGTAGATACTCACGCTGATCTTATTCTTGAAACATACAAGTCAGAGATTGAAGACATGGAGAACGATATGCAATTGAAATACAACACCTATACTACACTTCTTGCACAACATCAAGCCGCAAGTGCAAGAGTTCAAGAACGCACACCAGCTTTCACAACACTCCAAAGTGCTACGGTACCAATCAAACCAGCCGGACCGAAACGAATGATTTTTGTCATCGGAATGATGTTTGTCGCATTCATTGTAACATCAGTCTATATATATGTTCGAAAATGACACTAATGTAAACAGCATTTATGGTTTTCGTTCCACTTATTTTCTTTTCCATACTCCTTTTTTATTTTTGGACAAAGCATAAATACATAGATACTTGTATTTATATATGTGGGCTGTATGTCGTAACTGCTATAAGTGCTGTTTGGCTTGTGCTTACTGACTCATTAGGTGATGGTGGTATTTTATACGACACTGTAGATGATGCTGAGTTCGGATTTATTCCTACAGTACTATTTTGCATACTTATAGGAGCATCGTTATTGCCATTTTCGATGTTTTATGACAGAGATATAAAAAAAATCACCCCTGTCAAGAATCAGATTATTGTTGATGTTATTTGCTGGTTTCTTATCATTGTAGCATTCCTGAATTTCTATCTCGTCATCGATTCTTTTGCAGATCTTCTACAAGGCGACTTGAAAGAACTCCGAGATGAACATTATAGTGGTGAAGTTACATTAGCTGAAATAAAAGCAGAATCTTTGCCAGCTATACTGCAATATTTCAATTATTTGAATAAATCAACATTGTTGGCGTTACCTATATTTTTCTACAACATCAGTTTCCTGAAAAAAGCTTGGTGGTTCAATACGCTAATACTTATCTCATCGCTCAGTGTTCCAATAAGTGGAATCCAAAGTGTTGATCGTACTGAACTGGTATTTTACATGCAGATGTTCCTCTATTGTATGATTTTCTACTACCGTTTCCTTTCAAAAAAGATAAAGCGTGCTATGTTCATTCTTGGTACCCCAGTGCTTGCTGTATTTCTGGTTTATCTTGTAGCCGTTTCTCAAGCACGATTTGAAGAACAAGATGGTGGCGCATCAACAAGTGCTATGCAATATGGCGGACAAGGCTACATCAATTTCTGTTATTTCTGGGAAGAAGGCGATAAGAATATTTTTTCAGCAGAACGAGAATTCCCTTTCATCGGGCATTTTATTTTTAAAGTTGACTCCGACCCTGACCGACGAGAGGACCGTAGCGGAGAACAAGGATTCTATATCAGCGTCTTTGCAACATTCATCGGTGATGTATTGCTCGACCTGGGGCCATTTGGATTAATTGTATGGGTATTTGCGTTTATGGTTATCACCACATTAATCATCAAACGACCACATAGGAATGAGTTTACCATAGGAGAAATTCTGCTCATATTCTATCTGTCAGTAATACCGATATTCGGAATCTTTTACTATCGTTTTTTCAATTATCAATACACAATAATGCTGATATTAATCCTCATTATTTATGTATCATCAAAATATGAAATAAGACTGAAATGAAAGTATCGATAATAACTACTACTTATAATAGCAAGGATACCATTGAATTGACCATCAAATCGGTATTGAGCCAGACATATCAGGACATTGATTATTGGATTATTGACGGAGGTTCAACAGACGGCACTTTGGAGATTATCAAAAGGTATCAGCAGCAATATGCGGATCGGATGAATTACATCTCTGAACCAGATAGGGGAATGTATGATGCCATGAATAAAGGAATCAAAAACTGTTCGGGTGATGTTGTCGGTATGCTCAACTCCGATGATTTCTTTACAACAAACGACGTTGTTGCAAAAATTGCTAAGGCTTTTGCTGATGATATTGATGTTGATGCAGTATATGGCGATATACATTTTATAAAGAAAGAAAATCCGAATAAATGCACACGCTATTATTCTTCAAAGATATGGCGACCATACATGCTTCGATTCGGCTTCATGCCTGCTCACCCGACATTCTATGTGCGTCGAACCATTTATATGACTCACGGGCTTTATTCGCTTGACTACTGCATTGCATCTGACTATGATATGATGGTCAGACTCTTCTATGTCAACAAGATAAATGCAAAATATTTGCCTTACGATTTTGTAACCATGCGTCAGGGTGGATTAAGCACACAAAATGCCAAAAGCCGCATGATTCTAAATCAAGAAGATATAAAGGCCTGCCGTAGATATGGCATGAAGACAAATTATGCCTTCATAATGTGCAAATACTTCAAAAAAATATTCGAATTCAGATTGTAATATATGGTTATAAGGTTATAAGGTTATAAGGTTATAAGGACCGCAAAACCGTAAAACCGCAAAACCGTACAACCTCAAATAATATATGGGCAAGTTCAAAGTAATCGTTAGCGGAGTCAGTTGGACTATCATAAACAATATTTTCAGTATAGTTTATGGTATTATTTCCGTGCCATTTCTCCTGAATTACTTTGGCAAAGAGCAATATGGTCTCATTGGTATAGCCTTGTCTGTCAACATATACTTGCAATTGCTCGACATGGGAATGACAAATGCCAACGTGCGTTATTTCTCTGAATATTTGGCAAGAAAAGACAACCAACGGACACAGACCCTTTTCAGTCTCACCTATTTTATTTATTTCCTTATCGGACTTGTCAATACTCTCGTACTTTTCGTAGTTGCTTTCTTCGTTGAGGATATTTTCAAGATTAGTCCCGACCAAATAGGCGTACTTCGCAATCTGATACTTATTCTTGCGATCAATTCAACATTTTCATGGATTTCGGTTTGCTTCGACCAATATCTACGTGCAAATGAACTGATAGACTGGCTGAAGAAATTCAGTACGTTGCTTAAAGGCGTGCAATTTGTGTGCTTGTTTTTGACTATTGTCTTGCATTTCTCGATTGAATTGTATTTCTTATGCAATATTTTTGCGCTGACAATAATTCTGCCATGTGCCTATCTCAAAACGCGACGCATAACGCCTTGGCTGATAATAAAACCTCGATTCAGCCGTGAAATGCTTATGGTAATATTGCCTTACGCTTTGAGTATTTTCTCGTTCAGCATATTCCAGTTCTTTGCATTCAACTCACGCCCACTTCTGCTCGGAATGCTTTCAGGCCCATCGCCTGTGGCTGATTTCAACATCATGAATACGATAGCCACAGTAGTCACCGTGCTGTCGGGGTCGTTCATGCAGGTGTTGTTGCCGATAATGACAAAGATGAAAGTAAACAATGACCACGAAAAGATTTCCGTGATTATTAATTCGGGTACGAAATACGTATGCATACTGTTGAGCATGGTCATCTTCATGCTCATACTGACCAACAAGGAAATACTCTCTGTCTATGTCGGCAAGGATTACCTGTTTCTCTCGCCTTGGATAACACTCTGGCTTGCTACCCTGCTGCTGAGTCACAGAAACGTAATGACATCGCTCGTGTTTACCGAAACTAAACTCAAGTCGATTTCCATTATGGGTTTCATAGCCATGAGCGTGGCAATCATTATTTATTTCGTACTGATACCAAAGTACGGTGTCGGCGGTTGCGTCATTGGCTTTGCTCTTCACGAAGTGATTCACACCGTGTTCTACTACGTTTACTTCTTCCCTGTGAAGTTCCACATCAATTCGCTAAAGATATTCAGCAAATCCGTTCTACCGGTATGGATTACCTATTTGGCAATCTGCATTGCCACGGCATACGGTTTGTCGGGCATAGTTGATTCCGACCTTATCGCCGCAATAATAAAAGGCTCCGTATTTGCCGTTGCTGCTATCATTGCCACATGGTTTATCCTGCTGAGCCGCAAGGACAAGGAAATGATACTTTCGCATTTACCTTTCAACAAGAAATAATAGTATCGCTATGACAAGAAACATATTTTGTATCATCGTCACATACAATGCCATGAAATGGGTTGACAAATGCCTGCAAAGCCTGCAAGCGTCTTCGGTCAAAGTGAATGTAGTCGTGATTGACAATTTTTCGAAAGATACGACCACATCATACATTCGTGAACATTATCCCGATGTGCATCTCATAGAGAACAAGCAGAACCGCGGTTTCGGGCAAGCCAACAACCAAGGCATCGAATACGCACTTGACAACGGCGGCACCCACTTCTTCCTTCTAAACCAGGATGCTTGGCCCGACGATGCGCAGACGATAGAACGGCTTGTTGAGGTACAGGACAAACATGACTTGGCTGTGGTTTCGCCTATTCACCTCAATGGTAGCGGCAACAACATGGACGACCTCTTCTTTGAGTCAATCGTGGTGCAAGAGAGAAACAATACATTCGTGAGCGACCTCGTGCTGAATAGTCAGAAGGAATACTACGAAGTATTTAAGGTGAATGCTGCAGCATGGATGATGTCGCGCAAGACGATAGAGGAGATTGGCACGTTCGATTCCATCTTCTTCCATTATGGCGAAGACATAAACTATTGTCAAAGACTGAAATTCCATAAACGCAAAATGGCGTTTGCCACAAACGCATTCATTCATCATGATCGCATGGAACATGGCAATACGCAAGTGTTTAAGAGGATGCAGTACTATTCGTTG
>JAZLEX010000023.1:0-14281 GCA_045615485.1 Prevotella sp. | reverse complement strand
TCATCATCCTTGTTGCAAGAAGTAAACATGAAGAAAGGCAGACACACTGCCGCCAAAAGAATAATTGTTTTTTTCATAATTTGTATCCCTTATACGTGTCGGGCGCAACCTTTAATACCTCATTTTCCAAACTGCCACCCTGTGTCTGGAATTACGTTAGTTTTTAATTATGTCCGTATATGAAAAGAGCGTGGGTGACTCAAAATTCTCGCCAATCCCACACGTAGGTTCTGGAACACCCATATCAAAGGATTAGCACTCAGTTAGCCCACGCTTCGGATTATATTTGGTTGAAATATAACCACCACGTGACGCTTCGTGCATCATCTTCCTATATGCTTCAAATTTTCCAGATTTGAGTGCAGAAGATAACGACTTTACGTCTTTTCATCGGCTTCTGCTCATGCGAGCATCTGCCGAAACCAATAAGATTTTGACCCACCTCACCCAGCAATGGGCTCACTAAGTCGCTGCAAAAATACACAAAATAATCCATCAAGTATGCAAAATACCCAATTCATAACGAAAAAATTAAGATTTTTTAAGTTTGCGATTATGAGTTAGCGACTACTCAGCCTTATTTGCTCACACTCAAAACGCAGTATATTCAATAAGATTAAAAGATATCATCGACTTTAGTCGGTTCTTGGACATTTGCTATTTATGGCACAGGAGTAACTGATACCATGTTACTTTATTTTCGCCTGGAGGGCGATACAGCGAGCGTAGCGAGCGGTCAGTAACTGGGGGCAGCGCCCTCAGAATATGGCAACCAACAAGTACACGTGCCTGGAGGGCACTACCTCGCAACAAGGTACTGGCCTCTACCCAGAAGCAAGTAGTGGCGTTCTGTACCCGATTATGAAATTATTACGCACCTACGACATCTTCAATTCCACGTTGTCAAGATTGTCATTATCACAATTGTCAAAATGAAAAAGTGTAGCGTATTTAAGGTTACTATGTTTTAATTGTCAAATAGCTCAACAGGAAAAAGATTACATAAAATCACTACCAATGTACACACTACCAACTTGAATATCTGTATTTTAGTCCATGAATAGTCCTTGCGTTTCAAGGATTTTATGAAATCCCTCACCAATTTGGAATAGACTAAAAGTATTAATACAATCTTAAGTATAGTATAAACATGTTTCATAAATTGAGTATTTTACGATTTAATTATTCAATAGTTGGAAACTACTAACCTGCTACAATTGTTGCATTCGCGGTCGTGGCAGATTGATTGCGGGGTTTCCATTTCCAATGTGGAATGGGCTATTCCGTGCAACTTCAAAGATTCCTTGATTGACTCGGTGATTTTCTCAAGTTGCTGCTTATCATCAATCGTCACATGAGCGGTAAGTGCTGTCTCCGTGGTGCTGATTGACCAAATGTGAATATGATGCACGTCGCTGACTCCTTCCACTGATTCAATTATGTTTTTTATTTCTTCGGGATTTATACCTTCTGGTACGGCATCTATCGACATTCTTATGCTTTCACCGAGCAGTTTGCACGTGCTGACTAAAATTATTATGGAAATGACAAGACTAATAATTGGGTCTATTATGCTTAAATTTGTAAATGCTATTATCAAGCCCGAGACAACCACACCCACCGAGACGAGGGTGTCAGACAACATGTGCAGGTAAGCGGCCTTTGCATTTATGTCGTGCTGATGGCTATGCAGCATCCATGTCGTTGCACCATTCACCAAAATGCCAGCTCCCGCCGTCCACGAAATCAAAGCACCATTATTGAAAGAATCCACCACATCGACTGATTCTGTGCATATTTCAAAAATGCGCTCAACACTTTCAAGCATGATAGCGCCTACTGCAACCAAAAGAATAATGGCATTGAGAAGTGAAATCAATACTGAACTTTTCCGATAGCCGTAGGTGAATCGTTTTGTCCCATGTGTAAGAGCAAGTTTTACGGCTATCAGAGCCAGAATAAGACTGAAAACATCACTTAGGTTATGACCTGCATCGGCAATCAATCCCAACGAATTGCCAAACAGACCTACAGAAACCTCAATAACTACAAATAATACATTCAGCCAAATGGCTACAACATAGATTCTTTGCATAATAACACACGTTTATTCCAGTCGTTGCTGGCGACAGCGATGTCTTTTAGATATGGTTGTCGCCTCTAAATATAAATGGTGTTTCTTCATAACCATAACTTTTGGCTGCTTCCATAAACGCTGTTTCACTTCCAAACTTGCGGAGGTACTGCATATTATTGTTTATCAGAGATTGTGTTGACACTTGCTTCTTACCTTTCAAATATCTTACATGCAGCCATGCAAACACACCAGGTCCAATGTTTTTCCCATGTGCAAGCCGATTTTTACCCCTGTACAATTTCGAAGAAAATCCACATTCTGATAATTTGCTCCAGACCTTACTTGGGTCATCATAATTAAGCACCAACTTATGCAGTGCGAATTTTACTTCTGCAATTCCATAGATTTCAATTTGCAGCAGACTGAAATACCATATTTCATCACATTGCTTGAAGTCCTTATTGCTTCTTATTATTGCACTTGAAAGTTCGGCAATAGTAGTATTTTCATCTATGCACAAGTCACCCAAAAGGATATCTGTATATGAATTCGCACCCACACCTCTCACGATAATAGGTTTCAGGTTGCCTTCAGAAAATTTATATGGTGCAGCAATGCAGAAGTTACTCTGCACCTGTTGTTTCGTGAAATAGACAGGGTAATCGCCACCCTTATTTCCAACAAAACAATTATAATCAGTTTGAGCACCTGTCTTATTTGTGAAAAGTCCATTCAAATTGCCAGCAAAAGCCCTATACATATTTATTGGGTTTGTCATTGCTGTGCGTGTGCGCATTTGATCAAGCGAACCTTTTCTATTTGACGAAACGTTATTATGCCTTTTACGGACAATCGCCTGTCCATTTTTTAAATAAATTGTTTCTTCCCCTATTCTACCAGGGCCTAAGAAAACTGGAGATTTAATTCGTGCCATAATTTTATGCGGTTTTACGGTTATGAGGTTTTACGGTTTTACGGTTATGCGGTTTTACGGTTATACAATGTATCTTGATTCAACGCGGCAAAGATACAGAAATAAATTCAACTGACAATGAAAAACCATTGCAAATTTCTTGTTTTTTGCATTTTTTCACGTGACATAAGCATATTTCTCTTCAAAACGCCCTTTTCTTTGGGTTAAATCCGCCTTAAAGCAACCTTAAAGCAACCCATTATTCGATACATATTATATTCATATTCTATTCACGCTCGCTTCTTCTTCGATTAAATATATCGAATAACAATCGAACATCAATCGAATATGAATCGAATAAGAATCGAAGAACAGGTAGCGATAAGGCGGAGATAAGGTTGCTATAAGTGTACGGTTATACGGTTGTACGGTTATACGGTTGTGAGGTTATAGGTTAGTAATCGAATAACCGAAATATTAAAAAATCATAATTATCAATTGTCAATTATCAATTATCAATTAAAAAACATAGTTTTTTCTTATCTTTGCGGTTGAATTGCAAAACTCTTTATTTTTCATGCTTTATGAAAACTCTTATTGGCTTTTTGTTTTTGGCGTTGATGCTCTCGTGTGGCTCATCACATAATATCGCAACGGATGATGAGGGTACAGTGGATATTGGCTATGGTTCAGTGAAAAAGAAATACAATACTACGGCTGCCACTCAACTGAATGTTGACAACGATGTGATTTCCAGATACCATGACATTTTTGATTATATTGCGGCAAATGTGCCTGGCGTGATGATTGTCAGAAATGGTAATGAAATGCCACGAATAATAATACGTGGCATAAAAACTATTTTGGGCAATACCGACCCACTAATCTACGTTGATGGAGTTGAGACAAGCGATATTTCCATGATTGACATTGCCCATGTGGCACATGTGTCGGTCTTGAAAGGAGCAGAATGCGCGACTTATGGTGCGCGAGGTGCCAATGGTGTCATTCTCATAAAGACAAGGCGATAATTACGTATGAAGACTTATACCCTATATGAACTGAATAATTTGCTGAAGGAGTCGGTTGAAGAATCGATGCCAGGGGAGTATTGGGTTCAGGCTGAACTCTCGGAATGCTACGAAAGAGGTGGGCATTGCTATTTGGAATTGGTGGAGAAGAACGACAAGACCAACACGTTTGTTGCCAAGTCGCGAGCCATGATATGGAACAATGTTTGGAAAATACTGAAAAATTCCTTTGAGAGCACTACTGGTCAACGACTGTCGAAGGGTATGAAAGTCCTGTTGCAGGTTTATCCAAACTTCCATGCAGCATTCGGTTTTTCATGGATAGTCAACGACATTGACCCCACCTACACCATCGGCGACATGGTGCAACGGCGGCAAAAGATAATCAAGCAACTGAAAGACGAAGGCGTGCTTGACCTGAACAAACAACTCTCCTTGCCAATATTCTGCCAACGTATTGCAGTAATCTCAAGTGCTTCGGCAGCAGGATTTGGCGATTTCTGCAATCAGTTGCAGTCAAACCCTTATGGTTTTCATTTTCACACAGAACTGTTTGAGGCAATAATGCAGGGAGAAATGGTGGAAAAGACCATGATTGCGGCTTTCGATGCCATCTATAAACGAGAAAAGGAATTTGATTGCGTAGTAATAATAAGAGGTGGTGGAGCAAACAGCGATTTAGCAGGTTTCGACACATACGAATTAGCAGCCAATGCAGCTCAATTCTCCTTACCGATAATTACAGGAATAGGACATGAACGCGATGATACGATTCTCGACATGGTGGCACATACAAGACTCAAAACACCTACTGCTGCGGCTGACTTTCTGATAAACAACCTTTGCGAGATTGATTCTTATTTAGAATATGCAGCACAAATGGTGCAAAAGGCTGGCAGACAGGCTATCAGAATGGCAGAACAGAAGTTACTGACACAGAGCGTACGACTAAAAGAAGCCATCAAAATTTATTTTGAACGCAAAAGGCACAAATTAGAAATAATGAGCCATAAACTTGAAAGTCTTGACCCAAAGATTCTGCTGAAACGAGGTTACAGTATAACAACCCTGAACGGAAGAATTGTAAAGGATGTGGAAGCAATAAAAAATGGTGATGAAATCGAAACTATTCTGAGAAACGGTAAAATAAAGTCAAAAGTTGAAATTTGAAACAAAATGAAATACGAAGAAGCTATAAAAGAATTAGAAAAGATTGTCAATCAGATAGAATCTGGCGAAATGGATATTGACAATATTAGTGAGGACATCAAAAAAGCACAAGAAATAATAAAAATGTGCAAGGACAAACTCACCAAGGCAGAAGATTCCATAAAAGCATAATTCCATTTACAATTTACAATGTACAACGTACAATGAGGAATTAGGAATGAGGAAGAAAAGTCACGAAGTGGATTAATGTACAATTTAAACCGTAAAACCGAATAACCGTAAAACCGTACAACCGAAAATAATTACAATTATAACTTTTTTATTAAAAAAATAAAAAAAATATAGTAAGCAGCACATTTTTTGTTTATTTTTGCGTGTTGAATTTTTAACTGCTAAAATATCAAGATTATGAAAAGAATTTCTGCTTACAAAAACCAAGCCTTGGGTTCATTGAAAGACCATTGGGGCGACAGTGTTATCATTACACTTATTTACATTGTTATCTGTCTCGTATTTTCATCCTGTTTAGGAGCTGTGGGAAACGCACTTCGAGCGCACCCTATTTCCATAGCCTCACTTTTGATTATTCCAATAGAATTTGGATACATTGTATATTTTCTGAACCTTGCAAGGAAAGAGAATATCGGAAAAAACACATTGTTCGATGCATTCCAAAGCAAGGAGTACGTAAGAGTTTTAGGTACACTTCTTCTTTACAATCTGCTGGTTGCTATCGGTTTTGTATTGCTGATAATTCCTGGCATCATCCTGGCTTTGATGTATTCACAGGTTTATTTCGTAATGAAGGACAATCCTGAGATAAAATACATGAGCGCACTGAAGCTGAGTGCAAAAATGATGAAAGGTCATCTGTGGCAGTTCTTCCTGCTCAATCTGAGTTTTATCGGCTGGCTGATACTTGCCATGCTGACATTCGGAATAGGTATGTTGTGGTTGGAGCCTTACATCTACACAACCTGGGCACATTACTATGAAGATTTGAAGGAAGAATACGAAGCAATGACTGCACCTGTTGTTGAAACTTTGGAATAATGTTTACCCTGACTATCATATTATCTGTTGTCATAATAGCAGCCCTGACGGCAGGGCTGCTGATTAAAAGCAAAGAAGTAAAAATGCTTTCTACCCAGTTGACTGCTACAAAAGAAGATTGTGAGAAACGGTTGGCTGACGAGCGCACTCATCAGATTGATGAGAGAAAAAGGCTCGAAGAGTCGCACAGGCAACAGATGGATATGTTTCGTGGTGAACTGGAAAATGCTTCCCGCAAACTACTCGAAAAACAGTCTGAACAGTTGAAATCGGCTAATTCCGAACAGATTGGTGGCATTTTGCAACCATTGCGCGAACAGTTGAAATACATGAAAGAGTCGATGGATCAAAACAACGACTCTGCCACACGCAACACATCGGCTCTGCGCGAAGCCATCAAAATCTTTGCACAACACAGTCAGGAACAAGATCGCATTACCCAAAACCTTACCGAAGCCCTGAAAAACAAAGGAAAAGTGCAGGGCGACTGGGGAGAACAGGTCTTAGAACAGATATTGCTTTCATCCCACTTGCGCGAAGGCATTGACTTCGAAGTGCAAGGCAACGTGAAAGATGAGGCTGGCAACAATCTGCGACCAGACGTAATAATCCATTGCCCTGACGGCAGCAACATAATAATTGATTCCAAGGTCTCGCTGACAGCATATTCCGACTACATAAATGCTTCGACCGAAGCCGAACGCGATGCAGCATCAAGGGAAAACCTGTCTTCAATAAGCCGGCACATCACAGAATTGGCAAACAAAAACTACAACAAACTGGTTTCCAATGCTGTGCCTACGGTACTGATGTTTATTCCAAACGAAGGCAGTTACATCCTGGCATTCGACAAAGACCCGAACATAGGACTCAACGCATACAAAAAGAATATTGTGCTGATAAACCCTACAAACCTGATGCTGACCATCACACTCATAGAGCAAATGTGGAAGAATGAAAACCGTGACAAGAATGTTCAGGACATACTCCACATGGCAACCAACCTATACGACAAATTCGTGACATTCGCCGACACATTCGAAAAAGTAGGTTCACAGCTTCAGACGGCACAGGGAACCTACGACAAAGCCATTGGTCAGTTGAAAGATGGACGAGGAAACATCGTCTCGCGGCTTGAAGAAATGAAATCAAAAGGAGTCACCACAGCAAAGCAAATACCTGATACACTAAAAGAATAAAACAAAATGAAAAAAATCATCGTCTTAGCCATTACATTGGTCCAGGCAGCCATCTGCCTCGCACAAACAATTGAAGTAAACACAAAAAAAATAGGTGCTCCAATACAGCCTACCATGTATGGGATGTTCTTTGAAGACATCAACTATGCAGCCGACGGAGGCTTGTATGGCGAATTGGTAAAAAACCGCAGTTTTGAATTTCCACAATCTTTTATGGGATGGAAAGTGTTTGGAAGCGTAACATTGAAAGACGATGGTCCGTTTGACCGTTGTCCACACTACGTTACACTATCCAACCCAGGTCATCGCGACCGTCGCACTGGCTTGCAGAATGAAGGCTATTTCGGAATAGGAATACTGAAAGGTGCTGAATACCGTTTCACAGTTTGGGCAAAAGCAGAAACAAACCATGCACAAATCAAAGTGCAGCTTATCGACGAAAGCTCAATGGCAGAAAGTCAGGTGATTACCGAGCAGAAACTGGACGTAACCTCCAATAAATGGCAAAAATATGAAGTAATGCTGAAATCACCTGTTACTCACAATGATGCCAATCTCCGTATTATACTCGTAGGCAGAAATGCCGTTGACTTGGAACACATTTCACTCTTCCCGAAAAACACATTCAAGAACCACGAAAACGGATTGAGAGCCGACTTGGCACAGGCTTTGGCTGATGCACACCCTGGAATCTTCCGTTTCCCTGGTGGATGTATCGTAGAAGGCGTTGATTTGCCGACACGCTACCAATGGAAAAACACAATTGGACCCGTTGAAAACCGTCCACTGAACCAAAACCGTTGGGAATACACTTTTGAACATCGTTATTTCTCCGACTACTATCAAAGTTATGGACTTGGATTCTTTGAATATTTCCAACTCTGCGAAGACATAAATGCCGAACCACTGCCAGTACTGAATTGTGGAATGGCTTGTCAGTTCCAGAATCCTAACAACGAGGCAGCACATGTTCCTGTTGACCAGTTGCAACCATACATTCAAGATGCACTCGACCTGATTGAATTTGCAAATGGTGACGAAAATACCACTTGGGGAAAAAAACGTGCAGAAATGGGACATCCTGCTCCTTTCAACATGAAATACATTGCTATCGGTAATGAACAATGGGACGACATGTACTACAAACGTCTGAAACCTTTCGTTGAAGCAATCAGAAAGGCTTATCCGAACATAAAAATTGTAGGTACCAGCGGACCAGATTCCGAAGGACCAATGTTTGAAAAGGGTTGGAAAGCTATGACCGATTTGAAAGCAGATTTGGTTGATGAGCATTTCTATCGCAATGAAGACTGGTTCAAGAGCCACGGCTTGCGTTATGAGTCGTACGACAGGAAAGGTCCGAAAGTGTTTGCTGGAGAATATGCCTGCCACGGAAAAGGCAAGAAATGGAACCACTTTGAAGCATCGTTGCTGGAAGCTGCTCTGATGACCGACTTTGAGCGCAATGCAGACATCGTGAACATGACGGCATACGCACCTCTGTTTGCTCACATTGATGGATGGCAATGGCGTCCAGACCTTATCTGGTTCGACAATACTCGCATGTTCAAGTCGTGCAGCTACTACGTGCAGCAAATGTACATGACCAACAAGGGAACAAACGTATTGCCTTGCACTCTTAACAAAAAGCCTGTAGCAGGAGAGAACGGTCTGTATGCAAGTGCTGTTATTGATAAGAACAAAAAGGAATACATCGTCAAAGCAATAAACATAAGCAAAGAGGCAAAAGATCTCACAATCGTACTGAAAGGATTGAAGGCAGCAATCAGTGGCGTTGAAACAATAAGTCTCAACACAACGAATATGGACGCAGAAAACACGCTCGACAATCCGAACAAGATTGTTCCTATAAAAGGAAGTGCAAGTGTTGACAATTCAACTCTCACAGATAAATTGCAAGCAAATACATTCAGAGTGTATAAACTGAAGTTTTAGTTCTGCAAAAAAATAATTTACAATTTACGGATTTACAATTTACAATTTATTTACAATTTAAATGGTTTACAATTTACCGAGTTTATCCTGAGCCTGTCGAAGGACACAACCGTACAACCGCAAAATGAATTTTAAAGAAGTCATAGGACAACAGGAAACCAAAGAAAAACTTACAAGAATGCTTGAAGAACATCGTGTTCCTCATGCAATCATGCTATGCGGTTCTGCAGGCATAGGAAAAATGGCTTTAGCAATGTCATTTGCAGAAATGCTCTCACCATCCCCACTCGACCGACATTTTTCTTATCCTGTTATAAGAACCAAAAACATGACCTCCGACCATAAACCCATCAGTGCTGATTTTGCTGAGGAATGGAACGAAATGGTCAGCAATGGAGCTTATTTCTCTATAAATGATTGGTTGCTGCAAATAGAAGCTGAAAACCAACAAGCCATCATTACTGTCGGTGAAAGCGATGAACTAATCCGTAAACTGAGTCTCAGACCACATCAAGGACCATATAAGACAGCTGTGATCTGGCTACCTGAAAGGATGAATGGCGAATGCGCCAATAAGATGCTGAAACTCCTGGAAGAGCCACCTGCCGACACCGTGTTCCTGATTGTCAGCGAAGAACCTGACAGACTATTGGAAACCATAAGAAGTCGTACACAAAGAATAGACATCAGGAAAATAAAAAACGAAGATGTTTTTGATGCCCTGAAACAACAGCGGGGACTGGATGATGAAGATGCCGCCACTATTTCACGCATAGCCAATGGCAATTGGCACAAGGCAATGGAAATGCTGGATGCTGAAAATGAGAATGCACAGTTCCTGGAACTCTTTATCTCGCTAATGCGACTATGCTACAAACGCGATGTTAGAGAACTGAAAAAGTGGAGCGATGATGTGGCAAAGTTCGGAAGAGAACGCCAGTTGCGACTGCTTACATACTGCCAAAGAATGGTGCGGGAGAATTTTATGTATAATTTTCATTATCCCGAACTGAACTATATGACAAAGGATGAAAGCAACTTCGCAAAGAATTTTGCACGATTCATAAACGAAGCAAACGTCGTGGAAATCAATAAACTGATAGATCGTTGCCAACGCGACATAGGACAAAATGCAAACGCAAAAATTCTTTTCTACGACTTCACTCTCAAAATGATAATATTACTAATAAAAAAATAAATGACCGATTTCAAAACAACAAACGATACAGACAGATGCCTGCCTGCAAAAGGTATAGGACGTCAAGACAAACAACTTAACACATACGATTATCTTGCAGATGTTCCAGAAAATGATACTGAAACTGACTTGGTTGAAGTACAATTCAAAAACACCCGCAAAGGATATTATCACAATGTAAACAACCTCAAGCTCAAAAAAGGTGACATTGTTGCCGTTGAAGCTTCACCAGGTCATGATATCGGCGTGGTAACACTTACTGGACGTCTTGTGAATCTCCAGCTCAAAAAAGCCAACATCAAATCAGAAGATGACATAAAGCGCATCTACAGGTTTGCAAAAGAATCCGACATGGTGAAATACGAAGAAGCCAAAGCCAAGGAACACGACACAATGATACGCAGTCGCGAAATAGCAAAATCATTAGGACTGGAAATGAAAATCGGTGACGTAGAATATCAAGGCGATGGTAATAAGGCTATTTTTTATTATATTGCTGATGGTCGTGTGGATTTCCGCCAACTGATAAAAGACCTTGCTGTAGCATTTCATGTAAGAATCGAGATGAAGCAGATAGGCGCACGTCAGGAAGCTGGACGTATTGGCGGCACTGGTCCTTGCGGCAGAGAACTCTGCTGCGCCACATGGATGAGGACATTCAATTCTGTCAGCACCAATGCAGCACGCTTTCAGGACGTATCATTAAATCCACTGAAACTTGCAGGACAATGTGCAAAACTCAAATGTTGCCTCAACTACGAAGTCGATACCTACATGGAAGCAAGCAAGAAACTCCCTACAAAAGACACTGTTCTTGAAACGCAGGATGGAGAGTACTATCTGCTCAAATCAGACATTCTCACAGGTATGCTCACCTACTCTACCGACAAAAAAATAGCAGCCAATCTTGAAACCATTTCTGCAGAACGCGCAAAGGAAATCATTGCGATAAACAAAAACGGTGAAAAACCAGAATCACTACAGGAAAAAAGCATACAAACTACGAATAAAAACTATTCTGATTTGTTGGAAACAGACGACATAAGTCGATTTGATGAACGTAAACGCAAACGTAAACGCAAACGTAAAAAACAATAATTGGTCGTTTGGGAGATTGGTTGTTTAGTGGTTTAGGGTTTAAATTTATAAAATAATCCGTAAATTTCAAGTTGTGTTTAGGTTGTTGTTCATATTTATAATAGTCTGCTTTATAGCAATGGGGATAAGTTGTACTCACAACGTAATCTATAATGAAGCCTACCATAGTATGCCCCATACAAACTGGATGCAAAAAGACACACTGCATTTCTCTGTGCCACCAGTAGAAGAAGATGGTATATACGAAAGCTGCATTGGTATCCGCCTCACAGACAGGTTTCCCTATGCAAACCTGACATTGCGTGTTGAGCAACAGTTTTTTCCGTCAGCAGTAACCGACTCGCAGACAATAAAATGCCAATTCACAGACCAGTACGGAATGTTCAACGGCACAGGAGTAGGACTATATGAATACCTATTTCCTATAAACACAATAAAACTAAATGCAGGCGACTCCATTGAAACCAGCATCTGCCACATCATGAACAAAGACACCATAACGCAAATCACAGAAGTTGGTTACATTGTGAAGAAACGATAAAGATAAAGATAAAGATAACGCAAAATATAAATTTTTGTTTATTTAAATACATAAAGTATGGAAATTAAAAAAATCATGGCCGATTTAGAGGCTAAGCATCCTGGAGAAAAAGAATTTCTACAGGCAGTAAACGAGGTTTTAGTATCTATTGAAGATGTTTACAACCAACATCCTGAGTTTGAAAAAGCAAAGATTATTGAGCGTCTGGTAGAACCAGAACGCATCATTACCTTCCGTGTGCCATGGGTTGATGACAATGGCGAAGTACAGGTCAACATTGGCTATCGCGTACAATTCAATTCAGCTATTGGTCCTTACAAGGGCGGACTTCGCTTCCATTCAAGCGTAAACCTCAGTATTCTGAAATTCCTCGGCTTTGAACAAACATTCAAAAACTCTCTAACTACTCTCCCAATGGGTGGCGGCAAAGGAGGTTCCGACTTCTCACCACGCGGGAAGAGCGATGCTGAAATCATGCGTTTCTGTCAAGCATTTATGAGCGAACTGTACCGCTACATCGGTCCTGAAATCGATGTACCAGCTGGCGACATTGGCGTAGGTGCACGTGAGATTGGCTACCTGTTTGGTCAATATAAGAAACTCACCCGTGACTGGAGTGGTGTGCTCACAGGAAAAGGACTCTCTTATGGAGGTAGTCTTGTACGCCCTGAAGCAACTGGTTTCGGGAGTCTCTATTTCATCACTCACATGCTGGGTACCAAAGGCATTGATATCAAGGGCAAGACCGTAGCTATTTCTGGTTTCGGAAACGTAGCATGGGGAGCAGCAACCAAGGCAACCCAACTCGGTGCAAAGGTTATCACAATATCTGGTCCTGACGGTTACATCCTTGATGAAGCAGGTTTGAATGAAGAAAAGATTGCCTACATGCTCGAACTGCGCTCAAGTGGAAATGATGTATGCGCACCATACGCAGACAAGTTCCCTGGCAGCAAGTTCTTTGCTGGCAAGAAACCTTGGGAAGTTAAGTGCGACATAGCAATACCATGCGCCACACAAAACGAACTCAACGGTGATGATGCAAAGCAGTTGCTTGCAAATGGTGTAACTTGCGTAGGTGAAACATCAAACATGGGCTGTACACCAGAAGCTATCGATGCATTCCTCGAAGCAAAAATACTCTTTGCTCCTGGTAAGGCTGTCAATGCAGGCGGTGTTGCAACATCAGGACTTGAAATGAGTCAGAATGCTGGTCACATCTCTTGGACAGCAGAAGAAGTGGATAAACGCTTACACGGCATAATGGAAGGCATCCATGCTGCTTGTGTAAAATACGGAACACAAGCCGACGGTTATGTTAACTATGTAAAGGGAGCCAACGTAGCTGGCTTCATGAAAGTTGCCGATGCAATGCTCGCCCAAGGCATAGTATAACAAGCTGCACAAATTAGGAAACTAAGGAATTAGGGAACTAAGGTACTTCTCAAAATGCTCTAACCCCTAAATCCAACACCCAAACAAAAAGGCTCCCATTGGGAGCTTTTTTAATTTACTCAAAATCGGTCATGTTAGCAACTTGCTTCCTATAGAATTTTCAGAAATTAATCCTAAATTATTGTTAATAATCGAAAGAAAACTTATTTAATTGACGTAAAATTTTCGTACCTTTGCATAAACATACATTCACTATGAAAGCTTTGTGTGACTAAAAAAGAGACAACAAATGAAAAATATAAATAGAAACGAAATATGAAAAAGGTTTTATTGTCAATCATCGCAATAGTATTTTGCATAGTAGGTGCAAATGGTCAAGACGCAGACGCTGATGGGCTAAGGTCCAATTTTGCATCAGCCAAACTCGATTCAGAAAGCAGTATTCTTCCACA
The DNA here is from genome assembly GCA_045615485.1 of Prevotella sp. Taxonomy (GTDB): domain Bacteria; phylum Bacteroidota; class Bacteroidia; order Bacteroidales; family Bacteroidaceae; genus Prevotella. The sequence continues at coordinate 198 of JAZLEX010000023.1, read as the reverse complement.
GCCAAACCAGAACCTGCCATTTATAGATTACAAACAAGCAGCTCTACAATATGTTAATAATTAGGGTTTGCTGAATTAACGTTAATTAACTAATTATCAAGAAGATAATTGTTTATTTATTTGCTTATATGCAAGATTTTTAGTATCTTTGCACAGAAAATACTTGCAGTATGATACGATATAACAACCAAAAACAAC